>CAMDKT010000138.1 GCA_945900935.1 Candidatus Sulfopaludibacter sp. SbA3
CGGGCAGTTTGAAAACATCTCTACGTTTGGGCATGGTTTATTTTCGCCCATTTTCAAGGACGGCAAGATAGCCCAGCGTGAAATCCTTTTTTGTATCGAGACGGTCCAGCAGCGGCAGTAGTAGAGCGGGCGCGGCGACGGCGAGCAGCCAGAGAAAGCGGAACGGCATGGGGAAGAATTGAGCGCCGCCCAGCAGACGGCGCGCCAGCAGGCGGAAGTAGCCGCCGCCGGGCTCCATCGACACGACGCGCATGGCCGCGGCGCGCGCCAGTTCTTGGACGCCGTACCTGGTGAAACGGAAAAAATCGTGGGGATGCTGGTGTACCTCCCACTCATGCGGGACCACGAGCAAGAGGCGCGCGCCGGGTTTCAACACGCGCGCCAACTCCGTCAAAACCATTCGCGGATCCTTCACATGCTCCAGCGTGACGATGTTCAGGGCCGCGTCGAACACGCCATTGGCGAAGGGCAGGGAAGTGAGGTCGCCCAACACGTCCAGCCGCGAATAATCCCATTGACGGTCGCCGATTCCCAGATCCAGCCCGATGTAGCGCTGTCGCTTGAAATGGGCTCTGTAGGCGCCTTCGCCCGCGCCGGCATCGAGTACGCGGGCTCCGGGCGGTAGCACGGAGGCGAAGGCGGCAACGGCGGCTTCGATGCGCGTTTCGAAGTCCAGGACATACCGTTTCAAAGGGCCCGGCAGCAGGCCAGTGTTCATTTCTTGCGGGCCTCGATCATGATGGTGGAACCGGCGCGGCAGGCGGCTTCGATCAGTGTAAAAGGCAGGCAGAGCAGAGTGAGGCCAAAATAGATGCCGTCCTTTATGAGGCGAATCGAGGGGGTCTCCGGCACTTGGCGCACGCGGCGGCTCATGGGGTCGAGCGCGGCTGAGATTGAAGTCGCCATGCCGGCGGGGTTATCGCGGAGGGAGAAGTGCTTGCGGCGAAGGATTTCGAAACCGCGGGACTCGAGCAGGGCGACGATGTCTTTTTCCCTGAAATTGACGAGATGGCGCGGAATGTCGATGCCGTTCCAGTTCTGCCCAAACAGCAGGAACTGCCAACTGGCGGCGTTTGGCACTTGAATCACCAGACGGCCATCGGGGGCGAGCAGTTTGTAGGCCTCTTCGACGTAGCCGGCCGGATCGTAGAGGTGTTCCAGGAGATGGAACATGGTGATGACGGAAAATGCGGCGGGGCGAAACGGCGGCTTCGACAATGTTCCGCACATGGCGGGCACGCGATTCACGTTCCAGGCAGTTAGCGCGGCTTCCATCGAAAAATCCAGGCCCAGCACTTTGTGTCCGCGTTCGCGGAGGAGGCGTAAGAATAAGCCGCCGCCGCAGCCGACGTCCAGAAGCGGTCCGGGGGCTGTGGTCTTTTCGATGGCGCGTTCGACGAAGCGAACGTGGTCACCCAGAACCAAGCGGCGGTAGAAGTCCTCGGCGCGGGAGGCGGCATCCGTACCGGGGGCGAACCAGTAGTGAGGCGGGTAATATTTGTTCAACTCAGCGGCGGTTGGCTGGGGAAACAGGCGCATCAAGCGGCAATCGGCGCATTCGACCACTTCGAAGAAATTGGTGGTGGTGGCAAAGAGACGGTCGGTTCCATAGAAGAGCGTCCGCAGGGAAGCGCAGCCGCAGGCCGGGCACAAGTCGGCTTCGCGAATCACGTCGGGCTCGACGGCTTCTTCGGTCATGGCGCTACCATTGTTCCTCGCACGATACCGAATAGCGCTGGCAATGACAAGCGGTTGGACAAAATCAGTTTCCGGAGCTGGGATGGCGTGAGGACCGCAGTCCGGTTGATGGCGGCGCGTTTGGCCAGCGTTCGCGGGAGCATCAGCAGCGCCTGCCATTGGCCGCGCAATAATGCCCAGGCGAGACGGAGCTTTCCGCCAGCGCCGGGGAAAGCAGCCAAATCGCCTTCATTGGAAATGGTGGCGGCTGCTCCGGCGAGCATACGAATCGCGAAAAAAAACGGATTCAAAACCAGCAGGCTCCAGGGGAAGAGCTTGGCGGCGAGTAGGATCCGGTTGCGCTCAATCAGCCGAACGCGATCCGGGTTTCCGGTGCCCATGGTGGATCCGCGGCGGTGTCGAACTACGGCTGGCGGCATGTAGAGGCAGCGCCAACCGGCGATGCGGGCGCGCAGGCCCAAGTCGGCGTCGTCTCCATAAGCGAAGAGATCTTCGTCAAAATCGCCGATCTGATCGAGCATCGATTTACGATACATCGCCGCGCAGCCATCCGGCCAGAGAACTTCTTCCTGTTTTTCAAATTGTCCAATGTCGCGTTCGCCGGTGCCGCGGCCGCGATTTTGGCCATCGGGGAAAATGAGGTGGCCGGTTTTATCGATTCGTCCAGGGTCGTCCCAGGAGACTATTTTCGACGCGGCCATGCCGATGTCAGGCGCAACTTCAAATGCCGCCCGCAAGTGGTGAATCCAGTGGGGATCCGCCGCCGCATCGTTGTTCAGTAACGCGATCAGCTCGCCTGTGGCGGCTCGAATACCTTGATTATTGGCGGCGCAAAATCCCAGATTTGTGAGATTTTCGAGTAATAGAACGTCTGGGAATTCCATGCGGACTAGAGCTTGGGAGCCGTCGGTTGATCCGTTGTCGACGACGATAATGGCGAGCGGCAGGCGGCGTCCTTCTTCGTCAATCTGACTGTTGAGCGAGTGAAGACTGTCGCGGAGCATTTCGGCGCGGTTCCAGTTGACCACCACCGCGGTAATAGGGACGCTTGGTTGACGATTGGGCAAAGGTTTATTATAAGATTGATTCTGCGGAGTTTTCTCGAATGGCAACACTTGGTCAAAAATTGAAGGACGAACGGCTACGGCAGGGGAAGCAGTTGCGGGCGATTTCCGACGACCTTCGGATCGGCACGCGCTATCTGGAGGCGATTGAAACGGAAGACTGGAAGCAGTTACCGGGCGGATTCTTCAATCGCAGCTTCATCCGGCAGTATGCGCAGGCGCTGGGCTTAGATCCTTCGAAAATCGAAGAGGAATTTGGGTCGATTGTGAAGCCGGAAGCGGCGGTGGATTTGGACCTGATTTCGGCAGCGCATGACCCACGGGCGCGCCGGCAAGAGGAGAAGAAACTGATATCGGTTGAACCGCTGCGCGTGGCGGCGTCTGGTTTCTTTGATTCTCGCACAGGCTTGGCCGTGGCCGCTCTGGTGCTTCTGGTGGCCGGGGGCGGGGCGCTTTCGCTTCTCATCGACCGGTGGAACGCGCCGCAGGAGGTCCGGAGCCACTCCGAGGTACCAGCGCCGGTGGTTCAAGCGCCGGCGGCGGCGTTGACGGCCAATCAGCAGCAGCCGGTGGCCGCTGAAGCCGTTGTGCCCGTTCTTACCGCCGATCCGAGTGGCAATCTGGTGCTGAACATTGAGGCGACCGAGCAGACGTGGATTGAAGTCAGCGCCGATGGGAAGCGGATCTTTATGGGCGTGTTGCAACCGGGTGAAAAGAAGCTGATTTCCACGCTGCAGAACGCGAAGATGGTGGTTGGCAATGCGGGCGGGATTGCGGTGAGTAAGGGCGGCCGGGACATCGGTCCAATAGGTCCGCGCGGTCAGGTGCGGACGGTGAACATCACGCAGGAGACGGTTGAGATCGTGGACCCGAAAAAGCCGGCTGCGACGATTTAGAGCAGTTCTCGACCTTTCTCCGCGAAGAAATAATACTGGCCGCTGATGAACGCCGATTAACGCGGATAACACGAGAACTTCTTATCGTCGTTGATCCGCGTTCATCAGCGGCCAATCCTGCAAGCCCCGAGAACCTTCCTATTCCAACCGGGAACCGTGCGACCGGGGATTCAGAGGTCCACGCCCGGTTTTGCGAAAGTCCCGCTAGCGTTACCGGAGTTTTTCGAGAAGCAGCGCGGTGAGATCGGAAATCAGGATGTTGCCGGCGTTATCCGGCGAGTAGTCCGTTTTCGGCATGGCGTCGACGGTGATCGCGATTGCGTACTTTTCGTTTTTGCGGACGACGAGGCCGACATCGCTGCGCAAGGCGTCGAGCGCGCCGGACTTGGAAGCAACCTGGAAGCCAGCCGGATGCCGTCCGATGCCGTCCGTGTACTGTTGGCGGCGAAGAATGGCGATGATGTCCTTGGACGCTTCGGCATTTACGAGTTTCCCTTTGTCCAGGAGTTCGATGATGCGGGCCATCTCGCGGGGCGTGGATACGCCGATTCCGAATTTCTTGTTTGCTTTTATTTGGCCGAACGCGCTGGCCCCATTCGGAGTTTTGGCTTCGGCGAAGACTTTTCGGCTTGACCGCGTGGCCTGAAATTCGTACTTTTCCATGACCGAATTGACGTAGTCGGCGGTAAGGCGATCAATGAGCAGATTGGTGGCGGTGTTGTCGCTGACGACGATCATCAAATTGGCCAGATCGCGGAGGAGGAATTTGCGGCCGGGGGTGAATTCGCGCAGGATGCCGGAGCCGGGAACTTTGTCGGAGGCGGAGAGGAGGATTTCCTCGTCCCACTTCGCTTTGCTATCGGCGACGGCCTGGAAGGCGGCGATCAAAATGGGCAGTTTGATGGTCGAAGCGGTGCGGACACGCTCATCGGCGCGGATGGCGAATTCAGCGCCGGTGTTGAGGTTTTTTGCGTAGAGCGAGACAGTTCCCTGGAAACCGGCGATGCGGTCGTTGATCCGTTGCTCGACTGCCGGTGCGTCCTTGGCGCAGCGGAAGCCGATATTCGGCTGGCGCTGCGTGGGTCGCACCCAGTTGCGGAAAAAAACGGTGATGCGTTTATTTTGGTCGGACCATGCGCCGCCGCGAATGATGCGGTAGGTTCCGGCGGCGGGGCCCTTCGGGTTTTCGGATGGCGAGTTCTTGTAGTATTCGCGGTCGAACCAGTCGGCAGTCCATTCCGACATACTGCCGGCCATGTCGTGGAGGCCGAAGGCGTTGGGAGGGTAGCGGCCCACTTCGCCGGGGCCGGTTTCGGTGTTGTGGCGGGCTAGTTTGGCGTCATACTTGTCGCCCCAGGGGTAGTCCGCGCCTTCGAGTCCGCCGCGGGCGGCGCGCTCCCATTCGGCTTCTGTAGGCAGCCGTTTGCCGCGCCATTCGCAGTAGCTTTTAGCGTCGTCGAAACTGACGTTATACGCGGCGACAGCGCCGGTGCCGGCGGGCATCGCGCCGTCGGTCCGCATCGCGCCGTCAGTCCGCGTCGCGCCGTCAGTCCAATGATAGGGCGCGGGGCGTTTCGTCGCTTTTACAAATTCGGCGTATTGGGCCTGGGTCGCCTCATGCGTGTCCAGGAGGAAAGCGCTGAGCGTGACCGCGTGGACGGGGCGGTCGTCCAAAAGGACTTGCGGACGCATGGTGGTATTGTCATCCGGCGTGAGCTTGGAGCGGCCCATTTGGAATGTGCCTTGAGGGATCAGCGCCATGCCTGGTTCGGCCGCGTTGACGGAGGCGAGCAGCAAAACTGCGCACAGAACACGCATTAGACGAACAGATCCGCGATCTCGTCGTCCATCACCATTTCGGTTGCGCCGAGCGGATCGACGTATCGATAGGCGCGGCGCGAGGGCGTGTTGGTGATCGCTTTCGTCCAATCGATTCCCAATGCGGAGTAAATGGAGGCGTAGACGTTCTCGGTTTTAATTTGTTGTTTGGCGTATTTCCAGCCGGAGTCGATGACGTTTTCGCCTTTGGCGTCGGTTTTGCCGATGATTCGCCCGCCTTTGACGCCGCCGCCGGCGAACATCGAGACATAGGCCAGATTATAGTGATGCCGTCCGGCGATACCGTTGAGCGCGCCGGGCACGCGGCCGAACTCGGTGGCCATTACGACCATCGTTTCGTCAAGGAGGGACTTACCGGGCTGGCGGGGCGAAGGTGTTGCCGACAGATCGCGGAGGAGGGAAGCCATGGCGCGGTCGAACTCGTTGCAGCGAATGTAGTGGTTGCTCTTGGAGGCGTGGTTGTAGATATTGCGGTGGTGGTCCCAATCGGGGTGAGTGATGTGGATGTAGCGGGTGCCGGCGTCGGCGAGGACGGCGTTGCGGGCGAAAAGGCAACCGAGGCCGACGGAGTTATCGCCGTAGCGGGCGATTTCTTCTTTCGACATTTTGAATGCCTGGGGCCAGCGCGCATCGCCCAGCAGTTGAAAGGCGGAGTGCTGGAAATCGCGGAATGCGCCGAATTGGCGGTCTTTGCCGGCGCGGGAAGCGGCCATGGCATCGTCAAGTTTGTTGAGTATCCGATAGCGTTCTTCGAGTAGCGCCAGCGCATCGGCATCGCCTGGCGCCGACGCCGAACCTTCTTTCAAATTGACATCCAGAACCGAAAAACGCGGCGGTAGAAATCCGGTGGATAGCGCACCGCATCCGGACGTGTCCAAGTTACATCCCACATAAGTCGGAAATGTGTCCTTCTCTCGCCGCAACTTATCGAATTCGTAACTGATCACCGAGCCGACAGACGGAATTTCGTTCGCTTGCGCGGGGTTCAGCGGACGCCCGGCCTGCGTGTAATACTGGCCGCGGAAATGAACCACTTCATGGCTCTTCATTGACCGGACAATGGCGACCTTGTCCATCTCTTTGGACATTTCCGGAAACAGCCGGTAGGGGAGATACAAATTGTCTTTGATCTTACGGACGTCGAAATCTTTTTGCGTGCCGGCGTCTTCCTTGAAGTCGAAGGAGTCGATATGGCTCAGAGCGCCGGCGAGTTCGATGAGGATGCAGAAACGGGCGGTGCCGCGCGGATTTGCTTTCCCCGCCGCGCGGACCTGGACGGGGAGCATTGCCTGACTGGCGAACGCGCCCAGCAGACCGTGGCCGCCTAGTTTCAACAGGTCGCGGCGGGCAGGCAGGAAATCGGATACACGCTTGTCCATATGGCCTCAGTAATTAAACAAAAACTCGGGCGAGTTCAACAGCGCCCACTGGAGATTTTCCGCGCCGCGGCGGCGATCTTTTAGCAGCGCGTCCAAGCCGATTTGCAGTTCCGGAGCAGAAGGTTTTCGGGAGACGGTGTGTAAGTATAGCTGTTCCACCAATGACTTGTTATCCGAGGCCTTTTCCAGCAGGGACGCGAGCAGTCCGCCCTTGGCGGAATTGACTCTTTCGGTCACCACTTTCGACTGCATGAGTAACATCGCCTGCAGCGAACTGGGGGCTGTTTTTTTCGGCATGTCGTCGCGATTCGATTGGCCGAAAGTGCGCATGAAGCTTTGCACGCCGGCCCCGGCTTTCTTGGGGTCGGGCATCTGCATGGCCAAGCCCACTTTTTCGGTTCCGCTGGAAAAAGAACCGGGGAGTCCGGTGGCGAGCGCGATGGCGTCATGGAGTTCCGGCGCGCTGAGCATCCGGACGTACTTTCGGGCGTAATAAGGCGTGTACTTCTCCTGCCACTCGCCGGGGAAACTGGAAGACAGTTGATAAGCGCTGGACTTCATGATGGTCCGCACGACGTGGCGGAAGCTATGGTCATTGGCGCCGAAGTCGGCGGCCATGGCGTCGAGAAGCGCGGGATTGGACGGCTGGATGGTCCACGGGGCCGGCGGCGGATTTTTCACGTCATAACGCGCCAAGTCAAAATCGTCGATCGGTTCCACAATGCCGAATCCCATCAACTCCGCCCAAATACGATTTACAAAGGCGCGGCGGAATTGAACATGGCTGGTCATCATGCGCGCCAGACCGTCGCGAGCGTTTTCGCCGTCGCGGGGCGCTTCGCCGGTCAACAGAAAGCGCGGCTGGGAGAGTCCGTTCCCGCGCCTCGGCACGCGTACGATGCTATCCGCTTTGCGGTCATAGCCGGGGGCTTCATCGTCAACCGTATATTCGGTGTTTGCTTGGTAGCCATTCTCCCAGTTCATGATCTGGCGTGTCTTGCCGAAGAACGCCGCCTGACTGAAAAACTCGTCCCGTTTCTTCTTTACCAGAAACAGATTCACTTTCTCCAAATGGCCAGCGCCATCGTGGCAGGAAATGCAGGCAACGTTTAGGCCTAATAACACTTTGGAGTAAGTGACAGTGAACTCGTCGACGGTGTCGGGCTGATTGACCAAATCATGCGCGTCGGGCGTCTCCGGATCGTCCTTGGCCTTTACGAAATCGCGCTGATAATACAAAGCACCCGGCACGGAAAAGCTGGATTTCCCGGCGCCAGTCAACAAATCGGTGACGACTTCGTTGTAAGGCCGGTCGAGCTTCAGCCACTCCCGTACCCAATAATGAAACAGGTTGAGCCCCGCTCCCATTCGGCCGCCGGCGCGGAAAAGGTCTTCAAAGTAATAGGTCCACTTATCGACGAACGCGTCCGAGGCGGTTAACTTGTCGACTAAGACGTCCCGCTTGTTCGGCGAGCGGTCCGCGAGGAACGCGGCGAGCGCGGTAGGTTCCGGAATTCGTCCGGTGGCGTCGAGCCAGGCGCGGCGCGCAAATTCATCGTCACTGGCCATCGGCGCGTGAGGAATTTTGTCCGTCGCCATGCGTCCAAAAACGTGTTTGTCGATGAATGTCCGGCGCGCGACCAGCGTTCCTTTCGCGACGGCGGAACCGCCGCGAGCCGGCAACGCGCTGGAGATCTGTGCCGTGGCCGCCGCCGCGTCCTTCGATCGCGGCCGTTCCGGTTGCATGAGCGGTTTATGGGCCTGTTCGAACTCTTCGGCGCTTGGCCGGGGCGTCTGGGCGAGCAGCATAACGGGCAGGAACAAGAGTCCGAAACGGGTCATCATTTTCTCCGGAAAATCTGAACGCGCTTGCCGTTGACTTCGGCGACGTACAGGTTGCCTTTGCGGTCCGTCGACATCAAATGCGGCAACTGCAACATCTGGGCGTCGCCCCATTCGTTTACGATTTTACCGCTATCAATATTGAAATGGAACATGCGATTGATGTCGCCTTCGCTGACGATCAACTCTTTCCCGGCGACGAGCAATCCGAACGGGTTGCCAAAGCCGCTCCATTCGGCCAGAAACTCGCCGGACGGAGCGAAAACCTGCACGCGATTGTTGCCTCGGTCGGCTACATAGATGCGGTTTTTCGAGTCAATTGCCAGGCCATGCGCGGTGGCGAACTGTCCCTTTTCCTTGCCCTTCTTGCCGAACTGGGAAACGAACTGTCCGTTCTTGTTCAAGTGAACGATTCGTCCATTGCCGCTGTCGGCGACGTACATATCGCCGTTTGTGGCGAAGACGAGATCGTCCGGCGCGCGGAAGTGTTTTTGATCGCCGCCCGCCACGCCCTTCTCGCCTAATGTGGCCAGGACTTCGCCCTTCGGCGAGAACTTGCGCAAGATGTGCATGCCGTTATCGGTGGTCCAGATGTTGCCGTCTTTATCGGCGCGCAGTCCATGCGCCACTTTGAACTCACCCGAGCCGAAGCCGCCCTTGTACTTGCCGTCCTTGTCAAAGGCTAGCAACGGCGGTTCGCCGCGGTGCAGAACGTAGGTGTTGCCCTTGCGGTCTACTTCCACGGCCGACATGGGTCCCAGTTTGACTTCGGCCGGAATTTTTAGGAACCCGGCGGAGATATACGGAGCCTCGGCGGCGAAGGCGAGACATGTGATGAGAATTGCGGACAGGGTTTTCATTTTGAAGAGGCAAGCGAAATTGGATGTTACACGACTCCAGCGCTTTTGTGATCGTAGCAAACGTACGGCTGTATGGCTGCCATCGGGACCGGCCGCCGGTGAGGATGCCAAAACGTCTCTATTGTTTCACATTTCAGATCCCCGCTGTCAAGGGTTGGGGCGCGGTTTGCAGTGGACCACGATCCGGTCTACCTGTTGGCGCCCTTCGCGGGTTCCCAATTGGACTGCCTGGAAATGTTGGACGGGAATTCCGGCTGCCTCGCCAAAGAGCCGGGCCGCGAACCGGGAATCGTTATGCAGCAGACAGGCGCCGGGCCGCAAGGCTTGCGCGAGGTTGGTCAATGCTAGCGCGAGTTCGATGTCATTCAGATAAACCAGAAGATTCGTCGCCACCGCCAAGTCATAAGGTCCTGCGGCGATTCGTTCCGCCACCAAATCGAGAATGAAAGCGCGGCAAGGCCCAGCTTTCAGCGTGGCGACGACTTCCCGGCGGATGTCGGCGCAATCGAACGCCGCGGGCCGTTGCGGCAACAGCGCCAACAATGCTCGTGGCTGCGGCGAAAGCACTGGCTGCGAATCATCGATGCTGAACCGCGAACCTAACTCCGCGCCTGGGCCCGCCAGGAATACGTCTCGAATTGGACTCCCCCGATGGCCGCGCAGCCATTCCAGCCCCCGCTCCACCGCTCGCATGGAGGGAGGAAACGGATCCGCGCTCAGTCCTCGGGACTGGTAAATATCATCGTTGCCAGACTGCTGATTCAGGAATCGGAATGCGGTGAGCACGACCTTCTCCGGCGGCCATCCCAACCGTTCCGCCATTCCGCGGAGCAGGCTGTGCCGTTCGGAAGCTGGCGGCCGGTTCCAAAACGCATCCATCCGCCGGCGCACTGGCGCGGCAAGAGGCGCTACGGGTATTGATCCGGCGAGGAAAGCTGCCCGTTCCGCGCCTGTAAGGGATTGCAGATACCGTTTGGCCTCGCGGGCCGGTTTGAGCGGCGGATGGTCGAGCAGCGTTGCGGATTGCAGCAGGAAATAAGCGATGTGTTCGGCCGCCCCGGAGGCCAGCCGGTCCGTGGCCGCTTCGTGGCGCTGAACCAGCCATTCGGGGAAGGCCGATTCGGTCAGCCCTGCCTGAGTGACCAGCGCGCGCATCGACGGAGCCAGATCTTGCCACTGCAATGGCTCCGCTTGCAGTCCCGCCGTTATCGCGAATAACCAAAATATGAGCACCGGATTATCGTATCGAATTCGGTCGAGCACAAAGAAGCGGAGCGGAGGCCTGCCGACGCCGTTCCGTCAAGGTTCGCCTTTCCGCTGACACTTATTTATCGCCAGAACCGGACGAAAACGTTAGGGAGAAAGTTTGCGCCAGTTCGACCGGCAATAGCCAGAGAACCTCGGGGGATTCTGCGTAGGCCGCACTAAAGTGAATCACCCCTCCAGAGGTACTAGTCTTAGGAGAAATCGGTGGAGTTAAGTGCTTTGCCGTCTGGATCTGACGGGCGGGT
>CAMDKT010000139.1 GCA_945900935.1 Candidatus Sulfopaludibacter sp. SbA3
CCAATACTGACTAACGGCATGGAGGGCAATGGCGGAACGCCAGGTGCCGAAGACGTAAAGGATGCCGAGCGCGAAGAGGGCGGCGGAAGGGATGGCCTCCCGAAGGTCATCGACGCGAAGCGAGAACGCCAAGGCGGCCAGGACGATGGCAATGAACAGAATCGACTCATCGCGTTGAATGAGGAGAAACGCAAGGCCGGGAATCCAACCGGCTTGCGTGGTGAACCTGGCTCCGTAGTGAGCGGCTATGGCGGCAAACTCCATCCAGCACAACGCGGCAAAGGCGCAGACGACTGCGGCAAAGACGGCTTGGGGGGCAAAGAGAACGACCCAGGAAATAACCGGAATGAGGATGACAGAGGTGACTACCCTCTTCATCTGACCGCTTCAACCAGCGCCGACGCGGCCACCGCGCCAAGGCCGCCGAAACGGCGTTCGCGTTTTTGATAATCGAGGATAGCGCTGAGCAGGTCGCGGCGTTTGAAATCGGGCCAGAACGTTTCCGTAACGTAGATTTCGGCGTACGCAATCTGCCAGAGGAGAAAATTGGAGATACGCAGTTCGCCGGAAGTGCGGATAAGGAGATCCGGATCGGGAAGTCCGGCGGTGTAGAGATTGGCGGCGAGGGATTCTTCGGTGACGTGGAGCGACTCGAGCGTCCCATCCCGGCGGGCCTGGGCGATCAGCCGGTTCGCCGCGTCGACGAGCTCGGCTTTGCCGCTGTAGTTAATCGCCAGGTTGAGGCGAAGGCCGGTGTTGCCCTCAGTGGCGCGGATCGTGGATTCAAGTTCTTCGCGGACCGTTGCGGGGAGATACTCAATGCGGCCGATGGCGTTCAGGCGGACGTTATTCTGCAGCAGAGTTGCGAGTTCTTTCCGCAAATAGACGCGCAACAGACTCCAAAGCGTATCGACTTCGGTCCGCGGCCGTTTCCAGTTCTCCACCGAGAAGGCGTAAAGCGTGAGCACGTCCAGGCCCAGCGCGGCGCAGGATTCGACGATGGTCCGAACGGGCTGAATGCCCGCCTGATGCCCGGCGACGCGGGGGAGCAACCGCCGGTTAGCCCAACGGCCATTGCCGTCCATAATGACAGCAATATGGGCGGGCAGCCGGTGCGGATCGATAGCCAAGGCCAGAGCCAGATCCGGATCGCGGGGACCGAGACTCTCCAGTAGCGCTTTCATCAGCGTAATTTCTTAGTGTACAACAGCATCAGCCATCCCTCGTACCGCTTCCATCCAGGCGACGCCAAAGGCGGCGATTCCCATGAAGGAACCGAAGGGCACTTCATAGGTTGCCGCTTCTGCTTTGGAGAACGTGACGATGGCAATTCCCGCGACGGCCCCGAGCACGGAACCGATCATCAGCGAGAACAACATCGGTTGCAGTCCAAGAAAAGCTCCGACCATGGCCGCCATCTTAAAGTCGCCCATCCCCATGCCTTCCTTTCCACGTAACTTAAGATACAGCCACGCGACGACCCACAACGAACAGTACCCGAAGCCCGCGCCGATTGCCGATTCCACCACCGAATGCATCGCGAGAGATGCGTCGAAGGGAACAACCAGCGACGAGAAACCCACCGGGAGAAGCTGGAACCACGCCAGGACCAGCCCGGCGATGACACCGCCCTTGGTGAACTCATCGGGAAGAATGCGTTCTTCAAAATCGGAAGCGGCCAGTTCCAGATTGATGGCACCAAACAAGGCAAGTTTGGCGGCGAGCAAAGTGGGGCCGAAGCGGTACACAATTACAAAGTACATTATACCGCAAAGCATTTCAACTAGAATATAGCGGATCGGGATGCCGTATTGGCAGTGCCGGCATTTGCCTCGGAGCAGGAGGTAGCTGAGGACGGGGATATTGTCGTACCAGGCGATGGTCTTTTCGCACGCGGGGCAAAAGCTGCGTGAGGGGTTCCAGAGAGTGATGTCCCTGGGGAAACGGAAAATGCAGGCGTTGAGGAAACTGCCGATGAGAAGGCCGAAGAGTCCTGCCAGAATAGCGGCGAGCATGTCTACTAGACAAGATAGCAGGGTGGAGGATAAAACAGATCGGCGGGAGAATGTTTTTGGGGTTGAACGAGATTCATTCAGTTCGCCCCCGCGTTTCGCCCAAGCCAGAGCAGCCGCTCTGCGATCCATAAGGCGTCAACCGGCCAAAATGTCTGTGGTCGCGGGCGCATCACACCAGCCAGCCCAGAAATGGGCCTACAGGTTAGAACTCGATCCAGCCATTGGAGCGGGACACCGTTTCGCCCGTAAACGGCACCGAGAAGGGCCCCCGCGATGGCTGCGTTGGTATCCGTGTCTCCTCCGGCCATCACAGTACTGACGATCCCCTCTTCCATGGTCTCCGCGTGGAGCAACTGCCAGAATGCATTCTGGAGCGCAATCAGCACCCACCCCATCTGTCTGGAATAATTATCAGGCGGCTTCGAACCGGCATTGATAATCGCGTCCATGACGCTCTTGGGCGAATTTGCCCGCTCAACTGCTTCGCGTGCGAACTGGTGTACCCGTTCCGGCGCGGCACCCGTCCGAATCGCGTACGCGATCGTCTCGGCGTACACTCTGTTCGCGTGCTGGCACACGATATTTGGGTGCGTTAGCAATGCATCCTGCCGCGCCCATTCTCCAGCCGCACCCTCGGTGGCCCCGGCACCGAGAATGCCAAGCGGACTGACCCGCATCAGCGCACCGTTGGCCTGGCTATCTTGCCTCGCGGCATCTCGTGACGATTTCGCAGCCGCCCCGCCAGCCGCCATTGCCGCAGCCGCGGCAGATACGGCAGTAGCTGTTGTGCCGCCAACGTCGTACGGGCGAGACTCGTACCACCATGCGTAGGCTTGAGCGGCTGCTTCCGGATCGTAGCCCTTACCGTTGACAATGGAGCGAGCCAAGGCCAACGCCATCTCGGAATCGTCGGTCGGTTGTCCCTCGAGCGTGTTCCAATGGCCTCCGTCCTCCAGGATGCGCACGCCGGAGGGATGCTTGCGGGTTATCGTCGCCGCCGTTTCAAATTCGACAAGTCCGCCAAGTGCGTCACCAGCCAATTGGCCCAGGATACAGCCCTGTGCGCGCGATAACAGGCCGACATCGTCAACCGCGCACCCTCGTATCGGCCAGCAGATGGGGTACAGGTCTGGTTTCCTGTTTCGGCGGAAAAGTACGGAATGCCATTCACGTGTTACGAGTTGCTGCACCAGAGGCCGCGGTCCGCCGAAGCACCGTCCGGCGCAACTGCTATTGCCGTTCCGGTCATAGCGGATTGCTTCGCCAGCCTGGTCGTACAGATCCATGCCAGCGCCCAAAAGGATTGCGTGCCCGCCTGCGTAGTCCCATCCAACCGGGCCGTTCAGCGAAACAGCGGCCCGCGCTTCTCCTGCGGCTACCAGCGCCAGGCGGTAGGCGATGCTCGGAATTGCGCGGAACCGCATCGGCGCAACCACGCTGGCATTGGCCTCGGAATTGAAGTCGGCATGGTGTGAAACCAGAACTGTCTCAGGGACACCGTCCGGGGTGATGGGTAGGTCTCGACCGTTCCTCCTTATAGGCCCCGCACCTTCCGCCCAGGCGAACCAATCCCCCGCATCGTCAGGGGCGCAGTATGCGTACACAACGCCGAGAACGGGCCGACCGTCCCTCAGGAGCGCAATAGAAACCGATGCTCCCCGGAAGCCTTTCTCGAAGGCAGCGGTACCGTCATCGGGATCGACCAGCCAGAGGTGTCCGGCTGGATCTTGTGGAGGCAAAACAAACCCCAGTTCCTCGCCTTGATAGCCATACTGCGGGAAGCCCGCCGCCAGGACCCTCCGGATCTCCTGCTCCGCCGAGTGATCGATCTCCCGCTCGCCGGAATGAAACGCTCGACGAAGCAACGTGCCGACAGCGGCGGCAGCGCGCTCGGCACAATCGAGTTCGCCTCTGTAATCGTGTGTCATGGCTGTGTCCTGGGACGGTCCTGCTATGTGGCGTCCTTTCGGGTGCCGCCGGATTCGCCAGTCCGTGTTTTGTGGGCTGCTCGCAGGTTCCTAAGAAGTCGTTGACCCTCCTTACGATTTTCCGAAGCGATACCCATAATGTACAGCACTGCATCGGAAAATCTTCGAGCAGTAGAGACAATAACACTCTCCGCCGCCCTTGCCGCCTCACGGCCGCACCCGGCTTGCTTGACTGAGGTTGGCGCTAGGCGCCGGAAAAGTATGTGGCATTAGGCCATCCGGCCTCCGCGGCGACTGCACTTTTGTGGTCGCCCGGAAGTCGGGCGGCGTCGCCAACTGCTTTCCATCGTGGCTCTATAGCGGTGTGAAGCCGGCTGTCGATTAAACCGGCGATTGGGAGACCCGATAACCATGGCTTTCGCCGCACAAGTCCTGGCCAACCGACACCGGAATTGTCCGAACCCCGTGCAGAGTATTCCACCCGGTCGAGCGCGCAACTACAACCTAACCCCTCCGCGATGCCGCTCTTGGGCAAACCCCAACGTCAGCCAATCCGGAATCGATCTGTGCCAACTGCATATCCAGCAGGCCACCGCTCGCCTTCCCGAAGTGCTTTCAAAATTCGGGCAGGCTCGGTCCAGGACATCGATATAATACGACCAATGAAAAATCTGGTCCTCCTCGCCCTCCTCACAACCCAACTCCCCGCCCAGGACCGACTAACCCGCCTCCTTCGCGACATCCTCATCTTCGACGCCCACATCGACACGCCGCGCTACTTCACCGACGAAGGCTACCAGCTCCGCGATGAACACAAATACTACGAACTCGACATCCCCCGCATGCGCAAAGGCAAGCTCGGTGCCGTCATGTTCGGCCTCTACGCACAACCACAGGACTTCCCGTCCGAACGCTGGCTCCCCCGCGCTCTGGAGACTCTCGAAGCCCTCCACGCCGAAGTCGCCGCCAACAAACAGGACATGGAGTTCGCCTACACCGCCGCCGATGTCGAACGCATTCACAAATCCGGCAAACTGGCCGCCATGGCCAGTCTCGAAGGCGGTCATCTCATCGCCGACAGCCTCGGCGTTCTCCGCGTCTTCCATCGCCTCGGCGTGCGTTACATGACCCTCGCCCACTTCGCCTCCAATAACTTTTCCGACTCCATGACCGGCATCGAAATCCATCGCGGCCTCTCCAAATTCGGCCGTGAACTCGTCGGCGAAATGAACCGCATCGGCATGATTATCGACGTCTCTCACATCTCTGACAAAGCCGTCCTCGACGCCGTCGAAAACAGCCGCGCCCCCGTCATCGCCTCACACTCCTCCGTCAAAGCCATCGCCCCCATCGTCCGTAACATGCCCGACAGCGTCATTCAAACCATCGCCAAACGCGGCGGCGTTATCTGCATAAACTTCCACGCCGGCTACCTCGACAAAGCCGCCTACGACGTCTACTTTCGCAACCGCCAGGCCCGTGACGAAGAGATCAAGGCGGTCAGTGACAAGAAACCCGTCAACTGGGAACAGGTCCGCGCCATCCAGCAAAAATACTTCGACAAAATGCCGAAAGTCGATCACAAAGTGCTCCTCCGCCACATCGACCACGTCGCCAAATTGGCCGGAGCCGATCACGTCGCCCTCGGCTCCGATTTTGACGGCATCTCCGGCATGACGCCAACCGGGATGGAAGACGTTTCCAAGTATCCGGTACTCGTCAAAGGGCTCATCGAAATGGGATATTCTGACACTGACATCCGCAAGATCATGGGCCTGAATTTGCTCCGTGTCTTGCGCCAAAACGAGGAGGTTGCAAAACAGAAATGAATCGCCGCCAGTTCGTCGCCACCGCCGCCGCCGCGCCCCTTTCCGCCCAATCGGCAAAAAAGCGCATCGCCTGCCTTTCGTCCACCTATCACGTCCGCTCCCACTCCGATAACTTCATCACCCGCTTCCTGGAAGGCTACTGGATCCACGAGAAATTCTACGAGCCCCCCTTCACCGTCGCGTCGTTATGGATGGACCAGATCCACCCTGGCGATATCGGCCAACGTCTCTCCACCGCCTACAACGTTCCCGTAACGAAAACCATCGCCGATGCCCTCACCCTCAACACCGGTAAGCTTGCCGTCGATGGCGTCGTCCTCGTCTGCGAACACGGGACCTATCCCGAAAACGAAAAGCACCAGCACCTCTACCCCCGCTACGAGTTCTTTGAGCAAGTCGTCAACGTCTTCAAACAAAGTGGCAAATCCTGCCCCGTCTTCACCGATAAACACCTCTCCTACGACTGGAAAAAAGCGCAACAAATGTTCAAGTGGTCGCAGGAACTGAAGTTCCCGTTGATGGCCGGCTCCAGTGTCCCCGTCACCTTTCGCCGCCCCGAATACGACCCCCCGCTGAACACCGAAATGGAATCCGCGCTCAGCATCGGCGGGGGATGGGTCGGCGACGGCGGCATCTTCCACGTCCTGGAAACCCTGCAATCGTTCGTCGAACGCCGGAAGGGCGGGGAATCGGGCATCCGCTCCGTGCAAACGCTGAAAGGCGCCGAAGTCTGGAAGGCCGCCGAACAAGGCGTTTGGAACCGCGGCCTCCTCGACGCCGCCCTCGCCCGCCAGCTAAAACCGTCGGGAAGAAAGCCTGAGGAAATGACCGCCGTCCTCGGCCTCATCGAATACCGAGACGGCTTCAAAGCCGCCACGCTCGCGCTCGGCGCGGTGTCCGAATACATCGTCGCCGTCAAGCCCAAAGGCGCGCCGCCCCAAGCCACGCTCTGCTATATCCCCACCGAGAACTCGAACAACTTCTCGATGCTCGTTCACGGCATCACGCAAATGATCGCCACCGGCAAACCGGCTATCGACGTCCGCCGCACACTCCTCGTCTCCGGCGCTCTCGACGCACTTATGGAATCCGGCCACCAGAACGGCAAACGTATTGAAACGCCCAATTTGAAGATCGCCTACAAAGCGCCGCCTCATAGCTGGTACGCCAAAGGGGAGGGATCCTAATGGCGCTCCCAATTGACCCAAAAGCCGAACTGAAGCAGATCGCCACCGGCTTCGGCCTCGCGGAAGGCCCCGTTTTCAGCCGCCGCGGCTATCTCCTCTTCACCGACATCCGCGCTCAGAAAATCCACAAATGGGAACGCGGCCAGCTCACCGTTTTCCGCGAAAATAGCAACCGTGCCAACGGACTCAGCTTCGATCATCAGGGCCGCCTGCTGACCGCCGAAGGCGGCGGTCGCGTCACCCGGACAGAGAAGAACGGCGCGATTACCGTCCTCGCTCAGGACGGCCTCCAAGGCCCGAACGACGTCGTCTACGCGATCGACGGCAGCATCTATTTTTCCGATCTCCCTAAGGGCAAAGTCCACCAAATTACGCGCCAGGGCCAAGTCCGCGTCGTCGCCGAAACAACCGGCCCCAACGGCGTCGCCCTCTCCCCCAACCAGCAGCAACTCTACATCGCCGATTTCCGGACAGGAGGCGTAAAGGTCCACGCCATCGAGCCCGACGGCCGCCTCAAACCCGGCAAGGATTTCGCCCCCATCACCGTCGATGGCCTCAAAACAGACGAAGCCGGAAATGTTTGGATGGCCTCCCTCGACGGCATTCATGTCTACACCGTCAACGGCGAACCCCTCGGCGTCATCAAGACCCCCGAGCGCCCAACGAACTGCGGCTGGAGCGGCGGCACTCTCTACATCACCACGCCCACTTCGGTCTATCAGATGCAAACCAAGGTGAGCGGCACGCGAACCTTTTAGCCCTACTGCCCCAGCAGCGTTTTCACCGCCGTCTCCAACTGCACATCCGTGCCCCGGTAACTCTCACCCATCGGGCGCGATACCGGCACATCCACCGGACGCGGATTGCGCTCCATGTTCTCGCCCTTCGCCGTCGTAATCCGAGTGCTCGGAACCCGCATCACCGACCCGTCCAACAGCGGCGCGTTCCCCGTGTAGATAATCCACCCCGCCGTCGGCTCCCCGACAATCTTCCCCAGCCCCATTGCCCGGTAACCCTCGCTAAAGTCCTCCGCGTCGCTCAGCGAATGCTGGTTCGTCACTAGTACCGTCGGCTTCTCAATCGTCCGCTGCCCCAACGCCGCCCTCGCCGGACCGGCCTCCAACCCCCGAGGCTGCATGCCCAGGTAGTTCCGCCGCGTCAGTATATCCAGCGCATAGGCGTTCACATACCCGCCGTTGTTATTCCGGACATCCACCACAACGCCCTCCTTTCCATGCGTCTCCGCGTCTAAGTCCAAAGTCAGTTTCTCCAGCGACGCATCACCCATATCGATCATATGCACATAGCCCAGCCTGCCGTTACTGTACTTACTGACAAGCGCCCGCCGTTCCTCCACCCAGCCGCCATATCGCAATGCCTTCTCCGCCGCCAGCGAAATCGGCCGCAGCCGAACCGTCTTCCCGTTCCCCAACGTCAACAGAACTTCTTTGCCAACCTGCCTTTCCAACAACCCGTCGAGGTTCGCCGCCCCGGTCAATGCCGTCCCGTTCACTGCCGCCAGGATGTCCCCCGCCGCCACGCCTCCGGCCAATCCCGCCGGACCCCGCGCCAGCACCGCCGTCACCCGCAGCGCGCCATTCGACTCTTCCCAATCCAGTCCCAACCGCCCGAATATCGACGCCGCCGGCCCTGTAATCGGCCCTCCCACTCCCAAATGCGAAGCGTTCAACTCGCCCACCATCAGGTTCAACACGCGCCGCATTTCATCCGTCGTGCGCACCCCGGCCACCGCTTCGCTATAAACGCGTTTTACCTCGCCGGTCCAGTCCGCTCCGTGAAACTGCGGATCGTAAAAGGAGTCCCGCATCCGCGTCCATGCCTGCCGGAAGACAGCCATCTTCGTCTCATCAAATCGCTCGACCAGCTCCGCCGTTACAACTACTGGCCTCGGCGTTCTCACCGCTAAGTCAATCGACACAACGCGCCCGGCTTCCAGATAAGTCACTGACTTACTATCCGCGCTCCACGACGGCGAACTCTTCGGTGCCGGCGTCGATGTAATCTGGCGCGGTGTTGGCCGCTCCCTCGCCTCCCTGTCCAACGAGTAACTATACAAATTATCCTGCCCCGCCAGCGATCCGATAAACAGCAGTGTCTTTCCGTCTGGACTTACTTTCGGCGCTGACGCATCCATTCCCAATGGCAGCAGCCGCAGCCGGTCCCGTAAACCCTCCGTCACCAGCTCCGTCTTCGGAACCGCCTTCTTCTCCGCCGCCCCGGGCTTCTCAAACAACTTCCGGAACGCCTCTTCACGGAACTCCGGCGCCCGCGGCTTTAAGTCCAACATCGCCACCCGGCTCTGCTCCGTCCGTTGGCCTGTCAAAAACACCAGCGTTGCTCCGTCCGGCGTCCAACCGATATCCCCTCCAAACATGTTCGGCAGCCAACTCACCTGTTCCCTGGCCGATCCGTCTGTTCGTAGCAGCCATACGTTCCGGAAGTTCTTCACACCCGGCAGAAACGCAGCCAGCCACTCGCCATCCGGTGACCACTCCATGCTCAGCCCGCCCCGCCCAAACTTGCCCGTATAAAGCGTCTTCTCACTGCCGTCGGCCATTGTCCGCACCCGGATCTCTTCGCCGTCCACGGCATACGCCAGCCGCTTTCCGTCCGGTGCCCACACCGGTGAAGAATGGACTCGCCCCGCCGCCGTCAACGCCCGGCTCTCCTTCTTCGCGAAGTCATACAACGTCAACTCGCGCCCTCCGTCCGTATCGCTCATATAGACCAGTTGCGTCGAATCCGGTGACCATTCCGGTCCACCGTCGGCGTCCACGCTACGCGTCACGCGGAACGCATCCCCGCCCTCCTTCGCCGCCGCCCATACTTCCCCCCGCGCCACCAGCGCGATCTTCTTTCCATCCCCGGAAACCTTCAACCCGCTGAAGCCGCTCGTCACCGTGACCCGCTCCGAAAGCCCTGGCCCCGCCGGCGCTCCTCGCAGCGTAATGGCAATCTTTTCTGCCTTGCCCGTTGCCGTATCCATTCGCCAAATGCCAAAATCGCGCTCAAATACCAGCGTCTTCCCGTCATTGCTCAAGCTCGGATACAGCACCCGACCGCTGGTAAATGACGTCACCGCCCGCTCGCCTTTTCCCATCGTATAAAGGTGTACATTCTGCTGCCCGCCATTGCGGTCGGAGACGAAATAGAACGACTTCCCGTCCGGCATCCACTGCGGCCATAGCTGCTTTGCCCCGCGCCCCAGCAGCATCTGATCCTTCACCGTCGCCGCTTCATCCAGCATCCAGATTTCGCTCTCATCCAGATGACTCCGGCCCTTCCGCCACCACTGCGCCGAGCCAACGCCGCGCGCTACAAACAGCAGTCGCTTCCCGTCCGGCGTTGGCGCCGCATGGAACTCGCTGGCATACCGGTCCGCGCTCACTTTCACGGGCGTTCCCCCGCTCGCGCGCACCCTGTAAATGTCCATCATCCCAGCCACATCCCCCGCCGCCGATGAGAAGTACAGAAACTCCGAATCCCGCGACCATCCGTCCAGAAACTCGACGCTATCGGAGTAAGTCAGCCTTCGCAAAGCCCCATTCGACAACTCAAGAACATAGACATTCGCCGCCCCATCGCGATTGGACACAAACGCCAGCCGCTTTCCGTCCGGGCTATACATCGGCCGTGAGTCATTGCCAGCATGGGACAGCAGTAATCGCCCCTCGCCCCCTTGCAACGGCACCGTCCAGATATCGCCTCCGGAGGCAAACGCCACCTCCTTCCGGTCGGGAGAAATCGAAGGCTCCGCCATCGGCGTAATCGCCGCAAAACAGGCCCCGGTTAGAAACACCAATCCAAGTAAACGCATACTATTTCACCGCTCCAAATAACCGCTGTAAGAACCCGTCAATCGCATCGCCATCAATCCACCGCAACACCACTACCAAGTCATGCTCCGGATCGCAATAAATGATATTCGTCCCATTGCCCACATGCCCCCATGCCGTCGCCGGCGCATTCGGCCACAGCTTCTTGGCCGTGTTCAAATACCAGTTCATATACCCATACGTCGGCTGCACCGGCGTCGGCGTCCGCGCCTGTTGGATCCAATCCCCGGCCATCAACTGCTTGCCCTTCCAC
>CAMDKT010000140.1 GCA_945900935.1 Candidatus Sulfopaludibacter sp. SbA3
TCGCCGAGTTCCTCCCAGCCTCAATCGTTGTGCCGATGCGCCGTCTGCGGTCGGCAGAGTTCATGGATTGATCCCTTCCCGGTCGTCCCGCACCGATACCGGTCGGCGGGGCGTTCAAAAAAATACGTTTTTAGATGATCGCTAACATCTATCACTCCAGGTCTCCGTCCGTCATACAGGTAAGTGGTTACTTCACTTGCTGTTTTCCATTTAGCTTCATCGAAGCCTAATAGGCGATTGAAGAAATCGAGTGACGTCGGCTGTTGTTTGAGCAGTATGGACGGCGTATTAAATTCCCGAACCTTGTCAAGTAGCAGTGGCGCCGCCGCGAGCAGCCCGGCTAGAGTACCGACTGGCCGCAATCAGGTTGGTAGTCTGCTGGATCCATCCCTTTTCTGATTTGCCTTCTTCCTTCTTACCCTCCAGTTCACGCATCTCCTTCTGAAGGGTGTCTATAGTCGCTTTGTACCGGACAATTTTCTTGGCGAAGAATGCTCTTGTTACAAAAATCGGAATACAGATGAGTAATAAAATGTTCGCCGCAGATATCCAAATTGTAGCGTTAGTGATGGGAATTGCTAATGTTGTGGGCATCAAGTGAGTTTATATACGTTTCTGGCAGAAAAGCAGCCCGGCAGGTATATGCAAAGGCGTGCGGCTAGGTTAGCCCCGGAGCGGCGGTCCCTGGACCGGCTCATCGAAATGGCACCGGGCCGGAACTCCGGGCGCAAGCGGTAGTTACCATTTTCCTTTTGCCAGCTCCTTGATTTCGTTTTGGGTTAACGGACGGCGGAAAGTAGCGACGTCGTCCAGCAGGCCGACGTAATTCACGCCGAGGCGGATGGCGGTGTTGGCCATGTCCCAATCGAAGATTTCTTTGATGGTGTTGTTGGCGCCTTGGGCCTGGCCGTTTAGATAGAGGGTGGCGGTTCCTTTATCGGTGCCGAGCCCGGTGTAAGTGATGGCGATGTTGGTCCACTTTTCGCGGCTGAAGGGCGTCTTTTTCACGACGACGAGGCGGTTGTTGAAATCGGGGTTTTTGTCGGACTCGGCGTTGGTGGGATTCCAGGCTTTGAGTGCGCCGAAGACGCCGAGGCGGAAGTGGCGGGGCTTGTCGTCTTTGGTGAAGTCGACCCAGATGGCGGAGTTGTTGTAGGCTTTATCGGTGATTTGGATGGGGTCGCAGAAGCCGGGGGCGAGGTCAACTTCGGGGTCGAGCTTAAGCCAGAAGCTGACGGTGCCTTCTTTGGGGTTGAAGTTATTAAGCGCCTTGAAATAGACGGCTTTGGTGTTTTTGACCGGGAATTTCAGAGCGCCGCCTTTGCGGCCCGCGGTCTTGTCGTATTCGACGGCGGAGGCTTCCAAGCCGGGCTTGCCGGCTTCTTTGTAGTTGTTCGCGGAGTAGATGGCTTTGTCGCCGGCCGCGGTTTGGGCGGTGGTGGCGCCGTCGAAAGTGGCGCGGAAGATGACTTCTTTTTTCCAGTCGGCGGCTTGGAGGTTGACGATGATTAAGGGCAGGAGTAGAGTGCGACGCATACGGTTACTATACATCGGCGCCTTGTTCTTGGTGGAGTCGGCTTTGATAGCGTACGCTAAGGTTGATGCCTTTGAAGGTGCGAGAGGTGATTCGCTTGCTCGAGAAGCACGGATGGATGGAAATGCGATCAAGGGGCAGCCATCGCCACTTCAAACATCCCGATCAAGCTTTCGTAATCACCGTGCCCGGCAACGAAGGCAAGGAACTTGCTTCCGGCACGTTGAACGTTATACTCAAAAAGGCAGGACTGAAATGACCCCAAGACGTTATTCGGTAATCATCGAATCAACAAGTACAGGCTACTCCGCCTATTCGCCGGATGTGTTGGGATGTGTGGCCGTCGGGGACTCGGAGGAAGAAACGCGCCTGAACTATCAGGATGCCCTGATTGCTCATTTCCAGGCCATGCGAGAAGTGGGGGAGCCGATCCCGGATCCGCACACGCTGGTGGATTACGTGGAAGTCGCCGCTTAGTCCGGATTCACAAGTCCTTCGTATTGCGTAATAATCAATGGCGATATGACTCGACGAATTCTTCTTTTACTTTTCGCGTTGCCGATGATCGCCGCTGATATCAGCGGGAGCTGGACGTTGCAGGTTGACCTGGGCGGGCAAAGCGGTTCGCCGAAGATGACCTTTCAGCAGAAGGGCGAAGCGCTGACGGGGACTTACTCGGGGCAGTTGGGAGAGTCGAAACTGAAAGGCACCGTGAAGGGCGACAAGGTAGAGTTTCAGTTTGAGACCGGGGGGATCACGGTTGGTTATGCGGGCACGATTGTCAGCGCCTCTGAAATGAAGGGAAAGTGCGATTACGGCGAAGTGGGCGCGGGTACGTGGACGGCTAAGAAAGATTAGACGGTTACCTTTTCGGCCTTGGCGAAATACGCCGGATCGAATTGAATGCCGAGGCCGGGCGTCGTTGGCACGGTGATGGTCCCGTTGCGGATTTTGAATTCCGGCGTATACCAGGACTCGTTCTTCTCATTGCCGCGGTGGGGGAACTCCATGAAGCCGCCGATATTTTCTACCGCGGAAGCGAACTGAATGATGTTCACCGCTGACGCGCCGGTCTGCGTGTTGTGCGGGACGATTGGCAGGCCGAATTTCTTCGCCATGCGGGCCACGCGCAACGCGCGAACAAAGCCGCCGTTATAGTTCAAATCGGGCTGGACGATGCTGACGACTTTGTTCTCCATCATCCACAAAAAGCGCCAGAGGCTCGCGTCCTGCTCCCCCGCGGCGATCTTGATTTTCAGCGCGTCGGCCACCTTCTTCGTCTCGCCAAGTTCTTCCCAGGGACACGGCTCCTCGTAAAAATTCACGTTGAGATCCTGCAGCAAGCGGCCGACCTCGATGGCCTTGGCGGCGTTGTAGCTGCCGTTGGCGTCGGCGTTGATAACGATGTTGTCGCCGAGGCGCTTGCGAGCGAGCTTCATCATGGTTTCGGTGCGGCCGGGGTACGTGTCGAGATTACGGCTCATCCGCCCGCCGATCTTGAACTTCACGGCCTTGGCCTTCGTTTCGGCAATGCCGCGCACGTAGACATCGACCTCCGCTTCCGCTGTCGTATCGCGGCCGGAGCCGGAGAGATAGACCGGGATTTCCTTGCGGATAACGCCGCCGAGGAGTTCGCCAACGGGGAGTTTGGCGGTCTTGCCCAACAGGTCGAAAATGGCCTGCTCGACATAAGCGACGGGACACCAAAAGGCTTGCCCGGCGAGTTTATAGTTGGCGGTGTAGACGTCGTCAATCAACGTTTCGATGTCGCGGGCATCTTTTCCGATGAAGGTTGGCACGACGCGGCGGAGGAGGATGGCAATGTAGTCCTCCATCTGTTTGGTACGGCAGATTCCTTTCACGCCGTCCGTGGAAGTCACTTCGACAAAGTATTCTTTGCCCACCTTCAGAAGATCGATCTTCGCTATTTTTACTGGCGTTTTCACCTTTTTGTGGATACCGAGGAAGGGCTCTTCGTACCAGGGGATGACTTTTTTCTCTTGGGCGGCGGCGGCGGCGCTTGAGGCGAGAAGGAAGTGACGGCGGGAAATAGGCATTTTATTGTCCGAGTTCGTGGCAGGCGTTGCAGACCAGAGTGGCTTTGATTTCTTTGTGACAGTCCACGCAGGAGGCCATTCTTGTGGAGCGGTGCAATTCAATTCTAGCTTGCGTCTTGACATCGCCGTGGCAGGCCGTGCATTCGACCTTGGCGGCCGAGTGCCGCGCGTGGCTGAAGAAGACGAAGTCAGGAAGTTTGTAGACGCGGCGGGATGGGATGGGATGCTCCGCCATTTCGGTGTGGCATGTGTGGCAGGTTTTCCAGGCGGGAAACGCGGCGCGTTCGGCGGTCGCGGCCGTCTTGTGGCAGAACGTGCATTGCAGATTCACCCCGGCGTGGCGCTGGTGGGAAAACGGCTCGGCCCGCGCCGAAAGTAGCACAGCCCCGAACAAAATCATCTTCAGTATCTGCTGTTGATCCACTTGGTCACATAGTCGAAGAAGTTCTTCGCGCTGTTGGAATATTGGCCGGGCGTTTTCTCGCATTCCTTGCAGGGCGTGGCTCCGTGAGTCGCGCCTTCTACAACAATGAAGTCCTTGTCTTTACTGGCCGCGAGTTCATAGTGCAGTTCGTTATCCCGAATGAACGTATATCCGCCCATGGCCGCGAAAAGCACCGGAACGGTGATGCTTTTCACCGCGCAGGGAACCGAATTGTTCGTTGAGCAGTAGTCAATGCCGTCCTGCGAATTGGTAGCGCGGATAGCGTTGGTGCTGAGGAACGACCGCACCGTCAACACCCGCGCGGAGCCGTTGAAACTGGGCGTTCGCGGAGCCGGCACGCCGTAGTGCATGGCGCTTTCAACGATCTGCGTGGCGATGGTCCCGTCGTTTTTCAAGAGCTTGCGCGGTTGCGCGGTCCTATCGCGCAGGCTCGGGTCGAAGCTGATCAGCCGCGCTCCCTGGCCGCCCGTAATGACGAATGCGTCATCGTCGGAATACGGATAATTGCCAGCCTTCATGCGCTTCGCTTTGTCGAGCGCCTGCTCGATGAGCCGATTCATCCGCGCGGCTTGCGCCTGGAAATACTTCTGTTTGAATGCGTCGGAATAGTTGGATGGTCCGGCGGCGTTGAAGCCATTCTTCGGATGGAATGGATCGAGAGCCGGATCGATTTTGGACGGGTCGTTGTCAATGATCGCAGGATTCATGCTGCGCAAACCGTTGATCGAGTTTCCGGGATGGGCGTCCATAAATACCACGCCGTCCCCCGCCGGAAGCCCCGCGAGCGCTTGCGTGCAGGGCACAAGCTTTGACGCGCCCTGGCAAATCGCCGGGCCTTTTTCGGCCACGGCCTGATAGTAGCTCATCGAAGTTCCGCCGCCGCTGTGGCCGAAGAGAATGACCTTCGTGATGCCCGGTTGTCTGCGCAGAAACTCGACGCCGGACTTGATATCGAGCGCGATCTCGTCCCAGTTCACAGCCGCTTCGTTGTTCTCGAAGCGAGGATTCATCGCAAGCACAAGAAAGCCTCGCCGGGCGAGTTCGCGCGTCGCGATGTGCGATAGAAAGTTCGCCGTTCGATGCGTCAGCAAGACACCGATCCGCGGCGCGGGGCCGGAATCGGGTTTATACAGCGCTCCCTTGGTCGTGGAGGGAGTGAACTGCACAAAGGCCGGATTGCTTTGGGCGAACGAAACTGCTGCGGCCAATGCTGTCGCGGTCATCAGGCGAATCAACATGATTTAGGAAGCGGCTCGCTTCGCAACGCCTTCGCGCTTGAACTTGATCGCAGTGGCGGAGACGGCGCCGGTATAGGTCTGCTCGCCCCGTTGGCTTTCGACGGCGAAAGACACGCTGTCGCCCGTCACGATTGCGGTCCACTTACCGGTTACGTCGGCGGCGAACGAAATCGCCGCCAAAGCAAAGCTGAAGAGAATCGTTTTGATCTTCATAGCGACAACACTATCTCATTTCGATACCGGTTGGATGGTCCCGGAAAAGGTCAGAAGTAACGTGCTCCCGATCACAGGCAGAATCGCCACAATAACCAGCACCGGCGTATAGCCGAAGTTGTCGACCAGCCATCCGGTGCAGAGCGTGAACAGCAGCGCGCCCACG
The DNA here is from genome assembly GCA_945900935.1 of Candidatus Sulfopaludibacter sp. SbA3. Lineage (GTDB taxonomy): Bacteria > Acidobacteriota > Terriglobia > Bryobacterales > Bryobacteraceae. Next base: position 5,654 of record CAMDKT010000140.1, read on the forward strand.
CCCGCGCCCAGTCCGCCCATACCAGCCACCGAACCCACAGACTGTGGCGGAAAATAGTCCGATGGAAGCGTCTGCACATTGTTCACCCAGAACTGAAATCCAAACGCGGCGATGGACATCCAGGCGAGCGTGGCGTAGACGCTTTCAGCCGTGAGAATCCCGCAACCCGCCGCCATGCAGGCAGCGCCGATCACGATCAAAGTCTTGCGTGTCTTGTTGACGCTCCAGCCGCGGCCAAGAAGATACGCCGCGCTGCCGCCGCCGAGCAAACTGCCGATGTCGGAAACCAGAAACGGCACCGGCGCGGCCCATGCGATAGTCTTCAAATCCAGCCCGTGCACGCGGCTCAAATACAACGGCAGCCAGTTCAAATAGAGCCACCAGACCGGGTCCGTGAAGAAGCGGCCCAGGACGATGGCCCAGACCTGTTTGTGTTGAACAAGTTCGATCCACGGCGTGCGTTCAGCGTGCGTGGCTTCGCTGACGCCCAAAACGGCGCGCTCGGCCGCTGTTGGCGGACGGTACACCGCCAGCCACAAAATGAGCCAGAAGAAGCCGAGCGAACCGGTGATGAGAAACGTGGCCTGCCATCCAAAATTGATTTGCAACGCGACGATGATCGGCGTCGCGATGACGCTGCCAAGCGCCGCGCCGCTGTTGAAAATCGACATCGCGAAGGCGCGTTCCTTCACCGGAAACCACTCGGCGCAAACCTTCGCCGCGCCGGGCCAGTTGCCGGCTTCTCCCAGGCCGAGAAGGAAACGGAACACGCTCAGCGCCCCTGCGCCGCGTGCGGTCGCGTGCGCCATCGCCGCTAGCGACCAAAGCGTAATCGAAAATGAAAATCCCTTTTTCAAGCCGATTCGATCATAAAGACGCCCCGAAAGCGCGTGGCTGATGGAGTAGGCGACCAGGAACCAGGACGCAATGGCGGCGTACTGCTGGTTGGATAGATTGAGGTCTTTGACGATAAGCGGGGCAAGCGTGGAGACCGTGAAGCGGTCAATGAAATTGATCAGCGTGGCCAGGAAGACCAGGCCGATCATCAACCAGCGCAGGTTTGGATTCACGAGCCTAGAGCCCCTCGGGCAGCGCGTCGCGATTCAGTTTTTCAATCCCGGCCAGAGCGTAGAGATTCTTGTGAATGGTTTCGCAAATATCTTCGAGCGGAAGGTCGTTGTCGTCGTGACCGAACGGGCCTTCAATTTCAACGCCGATTTCTTCAATTCCGAAAAAGGTGTAGGCGATGATCAGGACATCGACCACGGTGGTCCAGCCAAAAGTCTCGACCATCGCGAAGGGAAGCGTGAAGCAGTAGAGCACAAGGGCGCGGCGGAGATGAACGGCGTAGGCGAACGGCATGGGCGTTTTGCGGATGCGCTCACAGCCGCCGATGTAGTCAACGAGTTGCTGAATGTTTTGATCGAGAGAGGCGAGGATGATGTCGGAGATCAGGCCTTTGTCGCGGGCTTCGCGGAGGCAGCGGGTGATGTTAACGGCGACGGCGAGCACGGTGCTTTGGGCGTCCATCGCGTCCTTGGCCTCAGCGGCTGGGAGTTCGTGCGCTTGCGGGCCCAGGCCATCGGTACCGCGCAGGCCGTGCATGGCGGCCCAGGGGAAGGCGGCGGTCCAGCGGGTAAGGCGGGCCAGGAGCGCAGGGTCGTCCTTCAGATGGACACTCGTGCAGCGGATGAGGTTCCGGGTTTCATTGACGATGCCGCCCCACAGCTTGCGGCCTTCCCAGAAACGGTCGTAACTGGAACTGGTGCGGAAGACAAGCAACATGCCGAGCGCCACGCCCATCAGCGTATGAAGGAGCGACGGCATACTGACGTCGTGAACGTGTTTATGAAACGCCACGACGCCTGCGGACCAGGCGACGCACAGCGCGACGCGGAGGGCTATTTCACGGACCAGCGAGCCGCGGATGTCGAAGAAGTGATCGAGCCATTTGTGGGGGTCGTATTGGATCATTGAGTGTATTATCGCAGTGTGAACCTTTCCCGCCGCGCTGTTTTATTCGCTCCGCTGATGGCGAGCACGCCCGCGGTGTTCCGCGGAATTTATCCGATTGTGCAGACGCCGTTCCACGCCGATGGCGCGTTGGATACGGAAACCCTGGCGAATGAGACCGCGTTCCTGCTGCGGTGCCGCGTGCAGGGGATGGCGTGGCCGCAGCTCGCGAGCGAGTATTGGTCGTTGAGCATTGACGAACGGACGCGAGGCGCGGAGGCGCTGCTGGCGGCCGGCAAGGGGCGCGGGCCGAAGCTGGTGATCGGCGTGCAAGCCGACGACGCGGATGTGTCGGTTCGATTGGCCAAGCACGCGGCGGCGCATGGCGCGGACGCATTGATTTCATTGCCTCCGGCGGGCATCGGGCTGACGGAATTCTTCGCGAAGATCGCGGCCGCGGCGCCGGGTTTGCCGTTGTTCCTGCAGGCGGTGGGGAAGATCAGCGTCGACGAAGTGATCGCGCTTTCCCGCGCCGTGCCGGCGGTGCGATTTGTGAAAGATGAGGCCGGCGTCACGCTGCCCCGCATCTCGGAGTTCCGGGAGAAAGCGCCGGCGTTGGGAGTTTTCACAGGGGCGCATGGGCGCACGCTGATAGACGAATTACTGCGCGGGGCGGCCGGCAGCATGCCCGCGGCGGGTCCGGCGGATCTCTATACGAAGGCGTTCGTACTTTGGGAGAAGGGTCGCCAAAAAGAAGCGGTGATGGCATTTGCGCGCGCGGCGGTGTTCGTGCCGGAGTTCGAACAGTACGGTATTGAGGGGTTGAAATATTTGCTGGTGTTGCGCGGCGTCTTTCCGAATCATGTGATGCGCGCGCCGCGAAACGCCGACGTGGGGGCGGTGGCAACGCGAACGAAGCTGGACGACGCCGGCAAGCGGGCGCTGCGGTTGTTGTGGGAAGGGGTGGGGAAGTGACCAGACGGGCTCTCTTGGCGGCGTTGCCGATGGCGGCGCAGGGATTGCAACGCATCGATTCGGTGCGGGCGTGGGTGATGCCGCTGTTAGGAACGGGGCGCTTCGGCACGGCTAATTTCAAAGGCGATTACGATCCGGCGCGGTCCCGCTGGTTCGGTCCGTTTTCGCAATTGGCGGGGTCGATTCTGGTGGAGATCAAGACCACCGGCGGGCTGACGGGATACGGACTGGGCGGCGGCGGATCGGCCGCGGTGCATGTCATCGACACTCATTTGCGCGACCTGCTGTTGAAGGCGGATCCCTCGAACATCGAGTTGCTTTGGGAACAGATGTACAGTTCGTCTTTGTTCTACGGGCGCAAGGGCTTGGCGATTCAGGCCATCAGCGGCATCGATCTGGCGCTGTGGGATTTGGCCGGGAAGGCCGCCGGAAAACCTGTTTATCAACGGTTGGGCGGAGCGACGAAGGAAAAGGTCGCAGTGTATTTGACGGGCAGGGACGTGCAGTTGGGATTGACTCGCGGGATACGCGCGTTCAAGTTGCCGGTGGACAGCGCGCCGCAGGATGGCCGCGCCGGAATGAAAAAGGCCGTCGATCAAATTGAAGCGGCGCGCAAGGCGATTGGCCCGGACGCCGAACTTATGATTGATGTGCTGTGCCGTTGGGACGTGCCGTATACGCTGGAAATGGTCGATCGGTTGGCGCCGTCGCGCCTGATGTTCATCGAGGAGCCGTTAAATCCGGACGACATGGCGGGTTACGCGCAGTTGTGCGCGGTTGTCCGCTCGACCAAAATTGCCAGCGGTGAGCACGAGTACACTCGCTATGGATTTGAGAACTTGATCGCGCGGAAAGCGGCCCATATCTTGCAGCCGGATATTACGTGGAGCGGCGGTTTGACGGAGTTACGGAAGATAGCGGCGTTGGCGAGCGCGCATCAATTGCCGATGATCCCGCATCGAGGCGGGAGTGTCTATGGGCTGCATTTCATACTGGCCACGGCGCATTGTTCGCTGGCCGAAAGTTTCGGCGTGGGCGAGCCGGGAAATGAGATTATGCAGGCGATGTCGCCGAGGTTCGCGGATGGGTTTTTGTATCCGGGCGATAAGCCGGGGTTCGGCGTGGATATTACCGAGGCGCTGATTCGGAAACATGCGAGAGTATAGCGGCGACGGCTTGCGCAGTGCCATCGGCGGGTTCGCGAAAGAAGTGTTCCACTCGCTCATGCTGATCGTCGTAACGGCGAGGGAACGACGTACGGCGGCTCTGCCAATTCCGTCAGCGCCGCCACTTCTTCAATCGGTCCGCTATGGACGATCAGCGTTAAATCGTCGCGATCGAGCGCCGCCGGAATGGGCGTTGCGATGCGGTCGGGAGGCAATAGAATTGGGCCCGGCAGCGCGATGCTCGCGCCCAACGACGTTCGATGTCGTTCTGAAAGCGGCTCGGCTTGGAGAATGAGGGAAAAGTCTTCGGGGCTCATTGAGAAAGGTGTCAGCAACCGTCGCGCAATGTGGATAAACGGCGGGCCGGGCGGCGCGGCTCGCCATTCCTCACGCAGGCCATACGGGAAAGTATCGGTAATCACGGCGCGTGGCTGAGTCTCAGCGACGTAGGCACGCGCGGTCTCCGCCCATCGGCTTCCTTCCAACCGAACCATCGGGCATCGAGCCAACGCAGCCAATCCCTCCGCGAGAGGCGAATTGGTAACGATGCGCGCGTCCACTCCCTCGTCGCGCAACCGCAAACACACCGCCAGCGCGCGGTTCAAATGCCCCAGCCCGCCCCACGGATCGCGATAGACAATCAGCTTGAGCGTTGCCGCGTGCCGCCCCGCGTGGAACTCGACAAACTGCGCGAACGCCGTCGCGCGCTGCAACACCTGCGCGTGCATCCCAGGCAATCGATGAATCTCCACACCGCCGTTGATTTCATGCGGCGGCAACTCCGCGTCGCCCAGACACAACACGCAAACCGGCGCGAAGTCCCGCGCCAGCGCCGCGATCATCGACGCGATATGACTCGAAGACCCCTTGGGCCGGGGATAAACGTCGAAAGCCGCATAGAGCGCTCGGGCTTGCATTCTTTCCTTAGGGTAACTACTCAGGTACGCAACCCGGCCGGGTTGCGTCCTGAGGTAAATCGGCGGCTGGGTTTGGCGTTACCGGCTTTCTGAAGGCTGCGGGGGAACGAAGGGGTTGCCCAGGAAAACGCGGTGCAACGCGTCCAGGGCGTTGAGTCCGTTCTTGCGTGCCGTGGAGACGTAGCCGCGGATACGGCAGAAGTCCACCAGGGCGTCGAAACTCCGGAAGGTGCCGGAGATCTTCTGCCGCAGCTTCATCATCCGCAGATCCCGCTCCGAGAGGTTGTTGTCGAACGGAACGGCGAAGTCGCGCATAAAAGCGAGGATCAGACCTCCTGATCTCCACGGAAAT
>CAMDKT010000141.1 GCA_945900935.1 Candidatus Sulfopaludibacter sp. SbA3
CTTTTGCGTCCGCTACACCGAGTTGAGAAACGGAAAGTGGAACGCCCGTAACAAGTACGGCCGCGCGGTTATGGAGCGCACCGCCAGGGAAACGGGCGGCCTGGATCTTGACGCCACCGATGCCGATGACCCGACGGCCCAATTCCGGCAGATCGCCGCCATCCTCCGGGCGTCGTACGATTTGGGTTATCACTCGTCCAACACGCCTGACGGAAGTTTTCGAAAGATTCAGGACCGCGCAAGGCGCCCTGGACTAAACTTTCGCCACAAGACCGGGTACTTGCCCGCGAAAACTAGTTATTATTCTTATGTGATCCGCCGCTTCTACGTTCATAACTATCGCTGCCTGGAAAACTTCGAGTTGCCCGTAGCCGGGCTGAGTTCCGTACTCCTGATCGGAGACAACGGCTCCGGCAAATCGACGGTGGGACTGGCCCTCGAAGTCCTTCAGCGAATTGCCCGTGGAACAAGTAGAGTAGGCAGCCTGGTCACTCCCAAAAAAATGTTTCGCGGGCAAAATGACGTTCCTGTCCGCTTTGAGATCGAAGCCGTTATCAACGAAATGAACTATGGCTACCAGATTGCCTTCGAGCTTCCCGAAGGCTTCAAGGAACCTCGGGTTCTGGAGGAACGATTCACCGTTAACGGGACTCCCGTGTATACGCGCGATCGAGCGGATGTAATTCTCACCGGAATCCACTGGGGCCACGCCGAGGATTCCGCATTTAGTCTCGATTGGCACTCAGCAGCCTTGCCGATCATACAGGAACGATCAGAGAACGACCCCTTATTCATCTTCAAGCAATGGCTCGGACGACTATTGATTCTCCGTCCCGTCCCAGTCCTGATCGGGGGCGAATCCAGTCGGAAAACGCTGGAGCTTCTCCCCACGGGCGTCAATTTTGGCGATTGGTTTTCAGGTATTTTGGCGTTCGCGCCGGCGGCGTATGCAGGAATTGACAAGTACCTAAAACAGGTGATGCCCGATTTCCGGGAAATCCGAAATCCAGCAACCGGACAGGCCTCCCGAGCCCTGGAAGTCAGCTTCTCGACTGACCAGGGCACTGTGACGATTCCCTTCGAAGATCTGTCCGACGGCGAGAAGTGCATCCTCATTTCCGCGCTCGTCATAGCGGCCAATGATGCTTACGGACCTTTGGTCTGCTTTTGGGACGAGCCTGACAACCATCTTGCGCTGAAGGAAGTAGGCCATTTTACGATGGCGCTCCGCAAGGCATTCAAGAAAGGCGGCCAATTTATTGCAACTTCTCACAACCCTGAGGCGATTCGCAGCTTTTCCGCCGAAAACACGCTCTATCTCTATCGAAACAGCCATTTGGAACCCACCATCGTACGAAGACTTGACGATTTACAGGTGAATGGAGACTTGGTGAACGCGCTAATTCGAGGCGACGTCGAGCCATGAAGGCGAACAGACATCAACCTCACCTTCACATACTCCCGAAAGACGATGCGAATCGGCAAATCGCCAAAGGATTTGCATCGCATGTTTCTGTGAAAGACGTGAAGATGCAAGTACTGCCGGAAGCTCGTGGTTGGAGACGCGTGTTGGACGAGTTCGACTCGACCCACAGCAGCGAATTGAAAAAATATCCAAATCGCTTTCTTGTGCTGCTGATCGATTTCGATGAGGATGGAGCACGACGTCAAATGGTTCAATCAAAGATCCCGGCGGATTTACTGGAGAGGGTGTTTGTCATTGGCGTCTGGTCAGAGCCTGAACGCCTGAAGAGCCAACTCGGCTCGTATGAAACCATTGGAAACGCATTAGCCGAGGATTGCTTCCGCGACACAAATACCACCTGGTCCCACCCCCTCCTCGAACACAACGCCGCCGAACTCGTCCGCCTCCGCGAACAAGTCCGTCCCTTCCTCTTCGAACTTACTTAAACGAACCGCGTCTTCCCCGGCTGCGCCAGCGGCGGCACTTCCCATTTCCCGTTCCAGTCGAGTGTCTCCGGCGCCAGCCGCTCCTGCGAATTCATCGCCTGTTCCCAAGTGATCTGCTGGCCCGTGTAGGCCGCCATCCGGCCCATGATCCCCATCAGTGTCGACGAACACATCCGGTCGCCGTCATTCATCACTTCGCCCTTCCGGATCGCCTGGAACAACAGGTCATGCTCCCGCTGGTACATGTCGTACTTCTGCCCGCTGAAGGTCCAGGGATTCTCGCCCACAATGCGCGGATTCGGCCCCTTCCCGATAATCGCTTGCCCCTTTGTGCCCATGATGTAGTCGGCGTTCTCGTTGTAGCAGCCTTCAATCTGCCGGGTCGCCACGGTCGCCCGCACCCCGTTCGGCCACACGTAATTGACTTCGAAGTGGTCAAAGATGTTCCCGCCCTCGGCCGGAATTGCGCGCCCGCCCACCGCCACGCAACTCGCCGGCGGCGCGTCCTTAAATGCCCATGCCACCTTATCCACGCTGTGGATCGCCTGCTCCACCAGCGAATCCCCGCACGTCCAAGTGAAGTTGTACCAGTTCCGGATCTGCCATTCGACGTCGGACATCCCCGCCGGCCGCGTACTCGCCGGCGGCATCGGCTTCACCGGATTCGTATAGTAAGTGGCGTAGTAATTCACCAAGTCGCCAATGTCGCCCTTACTTACACGGTCGAATGTCTCCAGGATGTAATTCGAGTATCTCCAGCAAAAACCCGCCACTAAGTTGAGCTTCTTCTCCCGTGCCATCTTCACTGTTTCCATCACGTGCCGCAGCCCGGGTCCGTCAACCGCCATCGGCTTCTCGCAGAAGACGTGCTTGCCCTTCTCAATGGCGTAGCGCAACTGCTCCGGCCGGAATCCGGGCGGCGTCGCCAGCAGCACGACGTCAATATCGGAGTCAATCAGTTTTTTATAAGCGTCGAGGCCGACATACATGTTGGCCGTCTCCACCGTCACTTTGTCTTTGTGGATACGCTTCAACCGTTCCACGGACTCATCGATCCGCTCCTGAAACACATCCGCCATCGCCGTCAAATTCGAGAAGTCATCCGCCTTCAGCGCTTGCGCCGCCGCGCCAGAGCCGCGCCCGCCGCAGCCCACCAGGCCGATTTTGATCGCCTTGCTGCCCTGCATCGCGTTCAAAAGCGCCGGCGCGCCGAGCGTCAACGCGCCCGCCTGCAGAAACTCGCGGCGGCCATTTCGATTCATCATGGAAAACTCCTCCTTACGAAACTCCTATCGTATCGTATGCCGTCGATTCACTCTTACCGGTTCCACGCGGGCCGCCCGGTGTCCTGGAATCTGGGCCGCGATGAGCGCGGTCGCCGAAAGTGCCAGAACCGCGGCCAAAAGCGGCACAGATGCGTCCGGCGGGGTCCCCAAACTGCAGGCTCTCGATCAGCTTCCGTATCCCGATATGCGACTGGGCATCGTCGTCCCAACCCCGTCCCGGTCCCATGCGAACTTCGGCAGCCGGCTGACGCCCTTGGCTGTTCCGAGCCATTGCTCACGCGCTTTGGCGAGGCGATCATGCGGTAGAAACGCGCCTTCCGGTTCGCCGGCAGCAGCGACCCTGGCACACTAGGCGAGTGCGGGTGCGTAACAGTTTTGGGATTTCTGGCCGAAACCACTCCCTCACGGTCGTGGCTCGGAAACGGTTGCGCTGATTCCGAAAGAGATACTGAGCCGCGAGCGTAAGCGAGCCGGTTCGTTTCCCCAATTCGGCTAAGCACCCTGGGAGTGGCGACAACGGTATACTTCAGTTTGCATATGGTTAAAAACTTCATGGATCTGAGCGGCAAGGTGGCCGTGGTGATGGGCGGAACGTCCGGTATCGGCGCAATGATGGCGCTGGGGCTGGCGGAGGCGGGGGCGGACGTGGTTCCCACCGGTCGCCGGCAGGCCGAATTGGACGCCGTTTGCGACAAAGTGGAAGCCGCCGGGCGAAGGACCGTTCGCAGGACTTGTGACGTGCAGAATCGGCAGTCGATTGACGCGCTTCGCGATGAGGTCTTGGCCGCTCTGGGGCGCGTCGACATCCTGCTCAACGCGGCCGGAATTACGTTTCGGAAGCCGACCAAGGATGTCGCCGAAGCGGATTGGAACCGGTTGATGGACATCAATGTCACCGGAACTTTGCGGGCGTGCCAGTCGTTTTATGAGCCGTTGAAGGCGTCGGGCGCCGGGCGCATCGTGAACATCGCGTCGTTGAGCTCCTATGTCGGATTGTTGGAAGTGACGGCTTACGGAACGTCGAAGGCGGCGGTGTTGCAGTTGACCCGGCAGTTGGCGGTGGAATGGGCGAAAGAGGGGATCAACGTGAATGCGATCGCGCCTGGCGTGTTTCGGACGGAGCTGAACGCGGCGCTGCTGGATGGCACCGAGCGCGGAAAAGAGTTTTTGATGCGGACACCGATGAAGCGGTTTGGCCAGCGGGAAGAGCTGGTTGGCGCGGCGCTGCTGCTGGCTTCGCCTGCGGCCTCCTACATCACGGGGCAGTGCATTGCGGTGGACGGCGGCTTCCTTTCGAGCGGCGTCAATCAGTAGTTTTTGATTCAGCGTGAGCTTTTTGGCGGGCCGGAATCGCGATGTAAAGGGAGATGAGACACAAGATTCCAAGTCACTTCCGGCCTGTTGTCTTCTTTATGGGCACCATGCTGTCGGGCGTCGTGGTGATCTCCGAAGCGCCATTGGCCATTGGCGCTTCGCTGGTATTGCTCGCGTCGGCGTTGATCGCTTGCGAGGAGCCGGCGCTGTTGAAGAACGTTGGGACCGACTCGGATTAGACGAAGCTATTTGCGCGCGGCGCGGTACAGCGTGTCGTAGCCCGGTATTAAGCCGCCGATCCCGGCGCCGACCATGGCAGAGACGACCGCGACACCAACCGTGCTAAAGTCGGGATGCCGGTCGAGGTTTTGTTCCCCGATGTCGAATTGCAAACGCTACGAGCCTACGCAAAAACAAAAGCTCTGAAGCCACCCCTCCTGCTGGGTGAAGCGGTTCGGATGGTCGCCAAGACCGGCGGTTATCTCGGACGGAACAACGATCCGCCTCCCGGTCACGAACTGATCTGGCAGCACTAGCCGAGTTGCTAAAAGAGCTGGGCCCATGCATTCGTATCGAACAGAACTTTACCGCAACCCCAGCCGGGTGCTCCAGCCAGTCCCTTGCGAAGCGTAGAAGACGCGTCGGGCATGCGCGCGGGCGAAACACCGGAGGCCACCCATTTTCAGTTCACCGCTAACGATTGGGCGGAGGCGGCGCGGGCGCGTTGACATGCTTCAAAACGGCCGTCGCGCTGGCGATGATGCTGGTCAGATCCGTCAAATTGGCTGGGACGATCATGGTGTTATTCGTGCGGGCGAGTTTGCCAAATTCAGTGATCCACTGCTCGGCGATACGGAGTTGAACCGCGTCGCGGCCGCCAGGATTTTGAATGGCGATGGCGACTCTCTCGATGCTCTCGGCGGTTGCTTTGGCAACCGTCAGGATGGCCTCGCCCTCGCCTTCGGCTTCGTTGATCTGTTGCTGGCGCTTGGCTTCGGAAACCTTGATGACCATCTGCTTTTGGCCTTCCGCCTGATTGATGGCGGCGTCGCGAACGGCTTCGGAGGTTAGAATCGTCGCGCGCTTTTCCCGTTCCGCTCGCATCTGCTTTTCCATGGCGCCGAGGATGTCCGCGGGCGGGTTGATGTTCTTGATTTCATAACGCATCACTTTCACGCCCCAGGCTTCGGTGGCTTTATCGAGTTCGCTGACGACGGAAAAATTGATCGTCGTGCGCTCTTCAAAAGTACGGTCGAGCTCGATCTTGCCGACTTCGCTGCGGAGTGTGGTTTGCGCGAGTTGGATGATGGCGAAACGGTAGTCGCTGATGCCGTAAGAAGCGCGTTCGGCGCTCAGCAGTTTCATGTAGAGGACGCCGTCGACGCCGACCTGAACGTTGTCGCGAGTGATGCAGACCTGCTCGGGGATATCGATGGCCGTTTCCTTCAGGGAGTGCCTGTAGCGAATGACGTCGAGGAAGGGAATTAAGACGTGAAAGCCGGCGTCCAGGGTGCCGCTGAAGCGGCCTAGGCGCTCGACGACAAAAGCGCTCTGCTGCGGGACGACGATGGCGGTTTTGGCTATCACCATGAAGACCACCAGGATCAGCGCACCGGTGAGAATGAGTTCAGGCATTGGGGCTCCTTATTCGGCGGCGCGAATGTTAAGAGTGAGGCCGTCGACGTGATCCACTATACACCTTTGCCCGGCTTCGATGGCGACGCCGCCGATGTTGCGGACTTTCCAGGAGGTGCCGCGGAGTTCGGCCTGACCGAATTCGCCGGGGTGAAGGGGCTTGGAAAGGGTGGCGGTTTCGCCGACGAGCGAGTCGACTTTGGACTCGGGGATGGCCGACTGGAAGCGACGGAGAAAGGGTTTGCGGAAAAGCAGGAGACAGGCGATAGACACGCTGAGGAAGACGATCGCCTGGACAAGCGGATTATCGACACCGGCGAGGGCGAGGAGGCCCGCGGCCAAGGCACCGGCCCCGAAGAAAAGAAAATAGAAGCCACCCGGGGTGAGCATCTCCGTAACGAGTAAAGCTACTGCCGCGACGAGCCAGATCCACCACTGCATAGCGGGCCTCCAATTGTTATTTAGGACTGCTTGACGACCATCGATTCCGGATCCCACAACATGGTTTTCCGGGTGAAGTGACTGACGTTGGAGAGAAGGGCCGGGCCGGCGGCACGGAGGCCGAAAGTGGCGTCTTCAATGACGGGATTGCGTGAGCGAACGGCGTTGATAAAATTTTCGTGGTGGGCGTACTGTTCGGTGTAGCCGGGGGGGAGCACCCAGCGCTGTTCGGTGTTGGCGCGCATGGCGTCGGCGCTGGGGCGCTGGACGGGGTATTTCTTTTGGTATTCGCGAATGATCTCGGCTCCAGTCGCCTTAGAAAATGTGCCGGCGGTGTGGCCGGGTTCGCTGTCCTTGGGCTTGCGCTTGAGGACGAGTGCGCCGCCGACAGCGAGATCGAGCACGCCCTCGGTGCCGATGAAACGGAAGCCGGAACCGTCGCCGCCGCCGGCTTCGAAATTGAGGCGGATGCTGAGATGGAAGGCCTTGTGGGCTTTCGTGTCGGGGTAATCGTACATGCCGAGCATGAGGTCGGGCACGTCGCGGCCATCCTTCCAATAGTAGAGGCCGCCGGTGGACATGATGCGGTCCGGGCCGCTGGAATCCATGACGTAGTGGATGCCGGTGAAGAGGTGGACATAGAGATCGCCGGCGACACCGGTGCCGTAGTCCTGGTAGTTGCGCCAGCGGAAGAGGCGGATGGGCTCAAAAGGACGTTTGGGGGCGTGGCCGAGGAAGCGGTCCCAATCGACGGTTTGGGGCGTGGCGTCGGGCGGGATGGAGTACTGCCAGGCACCTTGGGCGGAGTTGCGATCCCAGTAGGCTTCCACCATGCGGACGTCGCCGATCAAGCCTTGTTTAATGACTTCGCGGGCTTTGGCGTACAGAATGGAACTGGCGCGCTGGCTTCCGACCTGCAGAATGCGCTTGGTTTCTTTTTCGGCCTTGATGACAGCGGCGCCTTCCTCCACTTTTTGGACCATCGGTTTTTGGCAGTAGACGTCTTTGCCGGCGCGCATGGCGTCGCAGGCGATGATCTGGTGCCAATGGTCGGGGGTGGCGACGATGACGGCGTCAATATCGGGACGGGCGAGGATTTCGCGGTAGTCGCGGGTAGTGAAAATGTCCTTGCCGTAGACTTCCCTGGCCTTGGTAAGGCGGCCTTCGTAGATATCGGAGACGGCGACGAGTTTGGCTCCGGGGACGGTGTTGACGGTGGAGACGTCGCCCTGGCCCATGATGCCGAAACCGATGCAGGCGACGTTGACCCTGTCATTGGCTCCTTTCGGCGTCTGGGCGAGCGCGGGGGCGGCCAGCATGGTGACGGCGGATCCGGATTGGAGGAAGTGACGGCGGGTGGTTGACATATTGAATTGGTTCCCGAGTCCTCATCATATCGCGGGGCGGGAGCGGGATTTTGTAACCTTCGCTCTAATGGTCTGGCTCCGTGCGGCCGATTTACAGGTAAATGGCCTTTACCGATCTGGAAAGTCTTAACGATTTAGTCGAATTCGACGGTGATCCGAATGAAGGACCCGGTGCGGTTACGCCGCCGGTACCCGAAACGATTGAACATACCGGTATTGCGCAGGGGATGATCGAGCAACTGATTCTGAAAGCGCTGTACTACAAGGGCGAAGTGGTGGGGCGCGAGTTGGCGTCGGACCTCGGCTTGCAGTTCAGCGTAATTGAGGGCTTGATGGACATCTTGAAGCGGAATAATCTGCTTGGCGTGAAGAGTTCGCTCGGGATGGGGGCGATATCGGCGAAATTCCTGCTGACGGAAAACGGGCGAACGCTGGCGAAGGAGTATATTTCGGGCTGCTCGTATTCGGGCAGGGTGCCGGTGCCGCTGTATCAATACGCTGACCTGGTGCGGCAACAGAAGCAGGGCGAAGGCTGGCTGACCATGGAGGCGTTGCGCGATGCCTACAAACACATGGTGGTAACGGAGACGCTGCTGAACGCAATCGGACCGGCGGTGAATTCCGGGAAGTCGTTCCTGATCTACGGGCAGCCGGGGAACGGGAAAACATTTCTGGCGGAGGCGTTGTTCAACGTGGACGCCTCGCACGTTTACGTACCGCACGCGATTGAATGCCAGGGCATGATTATTCAGATGTTCGATCCGGTTTATCACCATCCGGTGGACGAGGAGGAAGACCAGCTTTCGGCGTTTACGACGGAATCGACGTATGACAAGCGGTGGTTCAAAACGCGGCGTCCCTTCATCGTGAGCGGCGGCGAATTGGACCTAAAGATGCTCGACTTCAGCTTCAATCCGGTGTCGAAGTATTATGACGCGCCATTGCAGTTGAAGGCGAATAACGGCATTTATCTGATCGATGACTTTGGGCGGCAGAAGGTGACGCCGGCCGAAGTGCTGAACCGGTGGATTGTGCCAATGGAACGGCGAGTGGATTACCTCACCTTTGCCAACGGCACGAAGATGACCGTGCCGTTTGAGTGTTTTCTGATATTCTCTACAAACTTGAAGCCGCACCAACTGGGCGATGAAGCGTTTATGCGGCGTATTCAGTACAAAATGTTGATGCGTAGTCCGGATGAAAACGAGTTTCTCGACATTTTCGTTCGATTCGCGCATAGCAAGGGGCTGATGTGTTCGCGCGATCTGGCGGAACGGTTTCTGGAGGGGCACTATCGATCCACGGGAAAGGCAAAGCGTCGCTGCCATCCGCGCGACGTGTTGTCCCATGCGATCGATATCATTCGGTTTGAACGGCGGCCGATGGAGTTGACCGAGGAGGTGCTGGATAAAGCGTTTCACTCGAACTTTGTGAGCGCGGACGAGGACGAATAGTTTAGCTGAGCGATCCGGCGCGGATAAGTTGCTCGGCGTGAAGGAGGGCTTCCGGCGTCAGGCGTTGCCCGCTCAACATGCGGCCAATTTCCTTGGTTCGCTCGGGCCCTTCGAGTTCGACGACGGTGGCGACGGTTCGGCCGTTGGCCTCCTTCTTTTCGACACGATAGTGGAAGTCGGCGAAGGAGGCAATTTGGGCTTGGTGGGTGACGCACAGAACCTGGTAGCCGCGGCTGAGTTCTTTCAGGCGGCGGCCGACAGCCTCCGCGGCTTCGCCGCCGATTCCGGCGTCCACTTCATCAAACACCAATAAATGCTGGGTGCCGCCGGGGCGTTCGCGTTCGACACAGGTTTTGATGGCGAGAGCGATGCGGGAGACTTCGCCGCCGCTGGCGACCCTGGACAGCTCGCGGGGTTCTTCCCCTTTGTTGGCGGAGACGAGGAAGACGACGGCATCGCGGCCGTCTTCGGTCCACTGCGATTCGGAAAACGCGACGCGGAAAGTGGTGCCGGCCATGGCCAGGGCTTCGAGTTCGTGCTCGACTCGCTTTTCAAGTTGACCGGCGGCCTGCTTGCGGACGGCGGTGAGTTTCGCGGCGGCGGCCTCGTACTCAACCGCGAGTTTCTTGCGGCGCGCCTCGATGGCCGCGCGGAGTTCGGAGGCGGATTCGACGGTCCGCATTTTGGCCTGAACGCCGGCGAGGAAGATGAGAATATCGTCGATGGAGGGGCCGTATTTGCGTTTCAGCTTTTCGATGGCCGCGAGGCGGGTTTCGACCGTTTCCAGGCGGGCGGGATCGGCTTCCAGATGGCTCAAATAGTCGCGAAGCGTCCGTCCGGCTTCTTCAAGGGCGATGAGCGCGGGTTTCAGAAGGTCGGCAACTTCGGTGAGTTGGGAGTCGATGCGGACAAGTTCCTCGACGCGGCGTTGGGCGGTGCGGGCCTGGGCGAGGGCGGATTCGGGGGCGTCGTACAAAGCGGTGAAGGCGGCCTCGGCGTGCTCGTTCAAACGGGTGACATTTTGCAGAACGCGTTTTTCGTTTTCCAGTTCGCCGTCTTCGCCGGGCTTCAAATCGAGAGCTTCGATTTCCTTGCGTTGGAAGGTCCAGAGGTCGGCGAGGCGGAGCTGTTCCTGCTCTCGTCGCGTGATTTCGTCGAGTTCGCGGTCACAGTCTTTCCAGGCGCGAAAGATAACGGCGACGGGGTCCTTGGCGGGCTGCGCGGCGGCGAAATCGTCGAGAATGCCGCGCTGGGAAGTGGCGTCATAGAGTTGCTGCTGCTCGTTTTGGCCGTGGATGTCGCCGAGCCAGGGAGAGATTTGTTTGAGCAGGGCGGCGGTTACCGGGCGCCTGGCGGCGAAGGCGCGGGATTTGCCGTTGGCGAGGATTTCGCGTTCGATGAGGAGTTCGTTTTCTTCGAGGGCGATGCCGGATTCCTCGAGCAGGGCGCGAATGGCGGGGGATTCGGGGAGGTCGAAAACGCCACTGATACGGGCGCGGTCCGTGCCGGAGCGGACGAAATCGGCCGAGGCTCGGCCACCGAATAGGAGGCCAAGCGAATCGACGATGATCGACTTGCCGCTGCCGGT
>CAMDKT010000142.1 GCA_945900935.1 Candidatus Sulfopaludibacter sp. SbA3
AGCGGCCGGTGTCGGCGAGGTTGTAGCCGAAGCGGCTTTCCGAAGTCCAAGTGGAGCCGCCGGTGGTATAGGCGACGGTGCCGCGTTCGTTCCAGACGCGGAAGTCGCGGTCGTTGGCGCCGTTGATATAACTACGCGGCACCAGTTGATAGGGGCGGCCGCGGCTGTAGGAGAAGGCGAAATTGCTCATCTGGCCGACACGCCAGTCGACGCGCGCATCGGCATGGTTGTCGTCGCGGATGGAGCTGCGCGGGGCGCGGTAAAGTCCGACGTCGGCGGTAGCGCCAAAGGGCTCCGTGGGGAGGGGGACGAAATCGAGGAGCAGTTTATAGGACGGGACGCCGGCGAGCATGTCGTTGCGAAGGCGCGGCGTCGGTACATTCTCCTGCACGACGGAGGCACCGCGGTCCCGGTATCCTTCATAGACGCCGAAGACGAAGAGCTTGTTCTTGCGGATCGCGCCGCCGACGGAGCCGCCGAACTGGTTGAACGTCGAACCGGGCTTGGTGTTAAGCCGCTGATTGCGGGCGTTCAGTTCTTCCGCCTGAAAGTTTTCGAACAGGCTGCCGTGCCATTGGTTGGTGCCGGAGCGGCTGATGAGATTCACTTGGCCGCCGACGATGTTGCCGTATTCGGCGGGGGGAACGCCCTTGACGGTATCTACTTCCTGGATGGCCTCAATACTCATGATGTCGATGAGGTTCGGCCGGCCGAAACCGGAAGAAGCCCGGCCTTCGGGGTTGCCTCCGGCGTCGGTGCCGTCGACGGAAAAGGCGACGCCACTTTTACCGACGCCGTTCATGCGGACGCTGTCGCCGGTGGAGACGACACCGGTGCCGAGACTGAGCAAAGCGGAGAAATTGCGGCGGGCGAGCGGAAGTTCACGGATCTTAATCGCCTCGAAAGAATTGATTTGTTCCGACGAGACGGTATTGATGAGCGGAACATTGGCATCCACATGGACCGTTTCGGTGGCGGCGCCGATCTCCAGCGCCAGCGTATTGCGGATCTGCACTCCGGCGGTTAGTTCCACGCCGGTTGATTCCTGGCGCTTGAAGCCCTTGGCATCGGCGCGGATGGTGTAGCCGCCAACGCGGAGGAAGGAGAAGACAGCCTCGCCTTGCGCGTCGGTGATTTTCTCATTGGTCGTGCCGGTGCCGTCGTGGATCAGGGTCACCTTGGCGGCCGGGATGACCGCGCCAGTCGAGTCGGTGACCGTGGCGTAATAGGTTGCCGTGGTTACTTGCGCCCACATCGCGCTCGCGCCGCAGCACAGCGCTACCATCGAATAGCGGGTGATAAAATTCATGAAACTCCTCATCAAAGATGTCACCTATCATATGCGCCGGGACCTAGGGGGAGCAAGCATCGAACGGTTCCGAACCGTTCCAAGTTCCTGTTAAAGCACTCGAATTGCCACCAGCCACGTCTTGGTTGGAACTTTGTCGTGAACCTCAGTTTTCACGATTGCCTGGAATTGCCAGGGTCCAGTGTGCGCCGGCGACTCTTGGCGTAGGCGGCCAAGGAGTTCGGCCAGGGCGCTTTCGGTTGTCAGATACTCGGCGGCGGCTTGCGTGGCTTGGGCGTTGAGGCCGCTGATCAGGAGAAGCCGCTGATCCTTGGCAATGCCCGGAAGCATGGAGATGAGGGCGTATTCCTGGTCGCCCTCGCGCTCTTTGGCGGCATAGTTAATAATGTATTCGGCGGACTCGCCGGCGCGCGGTTTGGCGTTGACGATAGCCCGCTGGCGGTCGCCCTTGCTGGGAGTGAGTTGGAAGGGAGACTTGCCGAGCAACGGGTCCAGCCACTCGTTGGCCTCATTGTTTCCGAGCAGGATCATATCGTCGCCGCGCAGGTCTTCCCAATTGACGAACCGGCTTTGGGTGGTCTGGACGGGAATATGGAGGCGAGTCAGCAGGGCGGCAAGATGAACGCCCGCCACGGCCTCTCCCAGCTTGGTCTGGTTGACGACGGGCGTGAAATAGAAAGCCCCGCCCTTGGGAATGCGGAAGGACTGGCGGAATAGATCCTCTTCATCGGCGTGGGCCCGGAAACGCCTGGGAATCGTATCCGGGGGCAAGACGTTATCGAAATGCTTGATGACCGCGGTCATCGGGCTGCTGAAACAGATGACGGTTTGGCGCTTGGACTGCGTCCACGGTCCCCAGATTTCATTGGTCGCGGCACCGATGGTGGCCGGGGGCGGCGCGGATCGCATCCCCAGAAAGTATCCGGCGCCCAGAAGCACAATTGCCGCGACGGGCGCGATGGCCCATAGTGGGCGGAGCGGCTTAATCGGCGTGGGAACGGGCGGCGGCGATGGCGGCGGCGGCGGAGGGGTTTCCATTATGCGCCGGAACGATGGAACATATCGCCCCACTGGCAGTTCAATTCGCAGGGCGTGAGCGCTACCCTCTCCGGCGTAATATTCCTGGAGCTTTTGCCGCAACGTGTGCGCTTGGCGGCGAACGACGGAATCTTCACTGGGCGAATATTCCGGCCCGCGCAGAAAGACCTCGGAGCCGATCAGGTATTCGTTGATCCGGCCGCCCTCGCCGCGAATAGTCAGTTCGCAAATGTAGGAAAGGAACTTCTGAAGTTTTTCGGTTCGTTCAAAGGCGCTACTATGCACGACGGCCTGTATCTCCGCTCGCACCTCTTCCGGGCTCGCGTCTTGCATGTCGATAGTAGCGTTGTTCCGAGGAGGGTGCGACATGGCTCCAGTCTGCCCAAGAGTCTATCGTAATTAAGTGGTTGCCTGTTGCTCGGTTTGTAAACACGCAACGTTCCGGCTGGAATCAAAAATATCGCGGCGAACCGTTCGCGAACCGTCTTTAGCTGATGAAGAGGCACTGGTCCGCGCTATGCTCGTGCAATTGGGCCTGGAGAGTCAATTCAACATTTTATGAGGAAACCTTTGAGCAATTCGCGTACAACGGACACGGACACGGCGGGGCGGGTGCGCAAGTTCTTGAACGGCGGGGGGCCGCGACCGGCCTTTGCGCTTCTCGCGTACTGCGTTTTTCTTGGCGCGGCGTCTCCGGCGGCGCTATTGCGGATTGAGATCACGGAGCGGAATGACGTTTTGGGAGGTCAGCCGTTTGGGAAAACCGGCGCTTATGAACGGATCCGCGGTCGAGCCTTCTTTGCGGTCGACCCGGCCCTGCCGCACAACAGCCGCATCACCGATATTCGCTTCGCTCCGCGCAATCCCGAAGGCGGCGTGGAGTTCTCCGCCGATGTGATCGTGATCCGTCCGAAGGACGCGAAGGCGGGAAACGGGACACTGCTGGTAGAGCCGCCCAACCGGGGCGGGATGGGAATGTTGGGGATGTATAACCGGGCCACGGCGCAGGCGCAATTTGGCGACGGGTTTTTGATGCGGGAAGGATATACGTTGGCCTTCGTAGGATGGCAGCATGACGTTCCGGAACGGCCGGGTGTCCTGCGGGCGCATGTACCGAAGGCGGCCGGTGTGGAGGGGTTGGTGCGCGGAGAGATGACGCCGACGGCTCCGATTCAACGCTTCTCGCTTGGCGATAGCGAGCACATCCCGTACACGGTGAGCAAGCCCGAAAGCTTGGTCCTTACCTTTCGCGACGGGATACATGGGAAGCGTTCGCCCGTGCCGCCGTCCGAATGGCGTCTGGAGGGAACGGAGATCGCGCTGACGAAGCCTGCCGTTCCCGGGCGAACGTATGAGTTCGTGTATCGCAGCCAGGACCCGGCGGTGGCGGGACTTGGGTTGGCTGGGCTGCGCGATTTCGTTTCGGAAATGAAATATGGCCGGGATCCTGTCCTCAGCGGGCGGATCCGTCATGCCATCGGGACCGGCACATCGCAGAGCGCGATGGCGCTGAGGGCGCTGGTGTATGAAGGGTTCAACGCGGACGAGAAAGGGCGAGTGGTCTTCGATGGTTTGCAGCCCCATGTCGCCGGCGGCCGTCGCTCCACGTTTGAGCGGTTTACGCAGCCCAGCCGCACATCCGGGCCGTACCGGAATGCTAGCTTCTCGACAACCGATCAATTCCCTTACTCCGATGCTGAGGACAAGGAACTCGTCACTGGCCGGAAAGATAGCATTCTGGCTCGGGCGCGGGCGGCCGGCGTGGTGCCGAAGATCATTTACACCAATTCAAGCTATGAGTACTGGGGTTCCGCGGCCGCGCTGGTGCACACGAGCTTGGATGGGAAGCGCGATCTGGAATTGCCGGACACGACGCGCGTTTACCTGTTGGCGGGCGGTCAGCACGGTCCGGCGGCATTTCCGCCCCAGCGCGGCGCGGGCCGGAATCTGCCCAATTGGAACGACTACAAATGGGCGCTGCGCGCCATTCTGGGTGATCTGCGGGATTGGGTGGTGAACGGGGCTGCGCCGCCTGCTTCCCGCTATCCGGGATTGTCAAACGGAACGTTGGCGCGGGGTGAGCCGGCCGCGCACCGGACGCAGTATTTAGATTTTGGGGCAGAGTATTCGGCCAAAGGAATCGTCACGCGCCAGCCGCCGAAAACGGGAGTGGATTACGCCGTGCTGGTTCCGAAACCGGACGCGGATGGCAATGATTTGGCGGGCGTTAAGATGCCTTGGGTCGCCGCGCCTCTGGGCGCCTTTACGGGATGGAATCTTCGCACGGCGGCGAGCGGCGCCGAAGGGGAACTGCTGGGCCAGACAGGCTCCTATCTGCCATTTTCCAGAGAGCGGGTTCGGACGCAGTACCGGGGCCGGGAGGAGTATGTGGCGCAAATCGACGCGACCGCGCGGCAGTTGGTGAAGGAGCGTTTCCTGCTGGAAGAGGACGTTTCTCCGATCGTGCGAATGGGCGGGCGGATTTGGGACTGGTCTACGGCCGATTCCCCCGTCCGGTGACGAATTGCCCGTTCCGAACGGTTCGAACGTAGCAAAGGGTCCGAACCGGGTATAGTATGGAAAGAATGAGGCTTTTTACAGTATTCGCTGCCGGCAGTCTGCTGGGCTTTGGCCAGCCGCAAGCAGTGCGCGTAGTGATCGACCGGTACTGCCTTTCCTGCCACATGGACGGGATGAAAACGGCCGGATTATCGCTGCAGGCGGCAACCGCGAAGACGCCCGAAACCAACCCGGAGTTGTGGGAAAAAGTTGTCACGAAACTGAGCCACCGGCATATGCCGCCGCTCGGTGTGCCGCGTCCCGATGAGAAGACTTATGACGCGGCCATCGCTTCGCTGACAGGCGCGCTCGACCGCGCCGCCGCCGCCCGGCTGAACGCCGGACGAACCGGCACTTTCCGGCGCCTGAATCGCGTGGAGTACCGTAACGCCATCCGCGACATTCTGGCCGTTGACTACAACGTCTCTTCCCTGCTGCCAAACGACGAAACCAGTCACGGCTTTGACAACGTGACGGTGGAAAATCTCACTCCGACACTGCTGGAACGCTACCTCTCGGCGGCCCAGAAAATCAGCCGTCTGGCGATTGGCAGTCCCGTTCGAACCCCGGGGTCTGACGTGATCCTGATTCCGCCTGACCTGACCCAGGAAGAACACATCGGCGGTCTGCCGTTCGGCACGCGCGGCGGAACTTCCATCCCCTACCATTTTCCGGTGAATGGGAAGTACGAACTGCAAGTCCGGCTCTCCCGCGACCGCAATGAGCGTGTGGAAGGTTTGGACATCGCGCACCGCGTGGAACTGACCGTCGACGGCGTCCGCGTCGGCCTGTTTACCGTGAACCCGACATCGCGCGGCGTTGACCACCAGAATGTCGACAGGGATTTGAATGTAAAGCTCGCCTTGACCGCCGGACCGCATCAGATCGGCGTGGCTTTCCCGCGCAAAACTTCAGCCCTACTGGAGACCGAGCGCCAGCCCTACCAAGCCCATTTCAACATGGACCGGCACCCGCGCATTCAGCCGGCCCTTTATTCGATAACGGTCATCGGCCCTTATGAAGCCAGCGGCGCGGGCGATTCTCCGAGTCGCCGCCGGATCTTTACGTGTCAGCCGTCGAAACCCGCGGAAGAGGACGGCTGCGCGACTACGATTCTTAGCAATCTGCTTCGCCGCGCTTACCGCCGCCCGGTGACCGCCGCCGACCTGCAAATGCCCCTCAAGTTTTACCGCGATGGGAAGGCGGAAGGCCGATTCGAGAATGGCATTGAAATGGCGCTTCGGGCGCTGTTGGTGAATCCGCAATTCCTGTTCCGGATTGAGAAGGATCCCCCGGGAGCGCAGCCGAAATCGGCTTATCGCATCGGCGATGTGGAACTCGCATCCCGGCTTTCGTTCTTCCTGTGGAGCACGATTCCCGACGATACGCTGCTCGATCTCGCCGCGCGCGGAAAGCTCAATGACCCAGCTATCCTTGAACAACAAGTGCGCCGCATGTTGGCCGATTCCCGCTCGGAAGCGCTGGTCAGCAATTTCGCCGCGCAGTGGTTGTATTTGCGCAATCTGGCTTCCACCACGCCCGATCCGCGGCTGTTCCCCGATTTCGACGAAAACCTGCGCGCGGCGATGCAGAAGGAAACCGAGCTATTCTTTGAAAGCATTTTGCGTGAAGATCGCAATGTGCTGGATTTGCTGCGGGCGAATTACACATTCCTCAACGAGCGGCTGGCGCGGCACTACGGCATTCCCAATGTGTACGGCAGCCGGTTCCGGCGAGTCGAATTGGCTGATCAAAGGGCTCGCGGCGGCTTGCTCAGCCAGGCAAGCATTCTCACGGTGACGTCCTATTCCACCCGCACTTCGCCGGTGATTCGCGGCAAATGGATTCTCAGCAACATTCTGGGTACGCCGCCCGCGCCGCCGCCGCCCGCGGTGCCGCTACTGAAAGACGCCGGCCCCGCCGTGGCGGGAAAGTCCCTCTCCATGCGCGAACGCGTGGCCGAGCATCGCGCCAATCCGGCCTGCGCCGGGTGCCACAATCTGATGGATCCGGTGGGCTTCGCCTTTGAAAATTACGACGCCGTCGGCCGCTGGCGAAGCACAGATGGCGGTGTCCCGGTGGACGCCTCCGGAGTGATGCCGGACGGCAGCAAATTCGCCAATGCGGATGAACTGCGGCAAGCGATGCTGCGCCGTCCGGAACTCTTCGCTTCCACGTTGACCGAAAAACTGCTCATCTATGCCCTGGGCCGAGGCGTGGAGCCGTTCGACGCCCCCGCAGTCCGCCAAATTGTCCGCGACGGCGGCCGGAAAGACTTCCGGTTCTCGTCGCTCATCCTGGGAATTGTCAATAGCACTCCGTTTGCCATGAGGAACTCACTATGATCATCTCGAAGAAGGCTATCGCGCGCCGGACGGTACTGCGCGGATTGGGCGCAGGATTGGCCCTGCCGCTATTGGACGCTATGGTGCCGGCCTTGACGGCGCAGGCGGCCACGGCGGCCAACCCCGTTCGCCGACTCGGATTCGTCTATATTCCGATGGGCGCGACGATCTCCCAGTGGACGCCGCCGGAAATCGGACGGATGACGAAGCTCTCCCCGACGCTGAGCTCGCTCACGCCATTCCTGGATCAACTGACGGTCATCAGTAATTTGGAGCTGAAGAACGCTTATTCACCGGGCAATCACGCCACGGCCAATTGTTCGTTTCTCAGTGCCGCTAAAGCGAAATTGACGGAAGGCACCGATTACGAACTGGCGACGACGGTCGATCAGATCGCGGCGCAAAAGATCGGCAACGATACGCCGCTGCCGTCGATGGAACTCGCCATGGATATGCTGACGACGATCGGCAACTGCGACAACGGCTTCGCCTGCGTCTATCAGAACAACCTTTCGTGGTCCTCGCCGACTACGCCGCTGCCCGCCGAAGCCCATCCCCGGCTGGTCTTTGAACGGCTGTTCGGCGATGGCGGCAGCGCGGCCGAGCGGCGCGCGGAAATGCGCAAGAATGCGAGCATTCTCGATTGGGTTTCCGCCGATATCGCGCGCATTCAGGGCCAGCTCGGCGCTGGCGACCGCGTCAAAGTGAGCGAGTATCTCGACGCCGTCCGCGAAGTGGAGCGGCGCATCCAAAAGGCGGAGAAGCAAACTGCCAACGATGCCATGCCCGATTTGGACCGGCCCGTCGGCGTGCCCGCCAACTACGGCGATCACGCCAAGCTGATGTTCGACTTGCAGGTTCTCGCGCTGCAGGGCGACGTGACGCGAGTCCTCTCCTTCCAGCTTGCCCGCGAGGCGAGTACGCGTGTCTATCCCGAAGCCGGCGTCACCGATCCGCACCACCCGCTCACTCACCATTCGGGCGATCCAGAGAAGATGGCCCGCGTGGCCAAGATCAACGCTTATCATGTGTCGCTGTTTGCCTACTTCCTGCAGAAGCTGAAAGCCACGCCGGAGGGGAACGGCAACCTGCTCGACAATTCGCTGTTCCTTTGCGGCAGCGGCATGGGCAATCCAGACGTGCACGATCACACCAACCTGCCCATCGTCATCGCCGGCGGCGCCGCTGGCAAGGTGAAGGGCGGCCGGCATATTAAGTACGACCAGCCCACGCCCCTCGCTAATCTGCATTTGACGCTGCTCGACAGGGTTGGCGTCCATCTTGACTCCTTCGCCGATAGCAGGGGAAGAATCAGTGAACTGCTAAAGCCCGCTTCGCTTTAGACAGTAGAAAGAAACATGAGACTAAGTAAATTCGCGCATTGCCTGCTGTTTATGATCCCGCTCACGCTCGGCGCGCAGGAGACGCGCGCCACCCTGAGCGGAACTATTTCCGACGCCACCGGCGCCGTCGTCACCGACGCGCGCATCCGGCTCGCGAACCGCGACACGGCCGTTGGATTTGAGGCGATCACGAATAAGGACGGCCAGTACCGGTTCTTGTTTCTGAATCCCGGTAAGTACCGCCTATCGACGGAGAAGACGGGTTTCAAGGGATTCGTTCGCGACGGTATCGAGTTAAATGTGGGTCAGTCGGCGGTTGTCGATGTTACTTTGCAAATCGGTCAGGTTTCCGATAGTGTAACAATCACCGGCGATGCGCCGCTGCTTGATATGGAAAAGGCTGATCGGGGTCTTGTCATCGACAATAAGTCGGTGGCCGACTTACCGCTTAACATACGAAATCCCATTATGCTGGCGGTACTGACTCCGGGTATCGTTCAGACCGGGGGCGCCCAGCACCTGAATCCTTTTTCGAATTCCGGTATTTCGTCGTGGTCGATCAACGGCGGCCGCGGTACGAATAACGAGTTTCTTTTGGACGGCGCTCCCAATAACGCCGTCTATAATGGCGTGAATAATGTCGCATTCGTGCCATCCGTGGATGCGGTGCAAGAGTTCAAGGTTATGACCGGCGCCTATGATGCCCAGTATGGCCGCACGGGCGGCGGCGTGATTAATATTTCTATCAAGAGCGGCACGAATCGGTGGCACGGTTCGGGTTACGAGTTTCTGAAGCGCACCTCTCTGAACGCCAACACGTTCGCGAACAATTCGAGAAAGGCGCAACGCCAGGGAAATGCGCTTGACCAATATGGCTTTACGGTGGGAGGCCCCATCACCATCCCTCGCTTGTACAGCGGCAAGGACCGGACTTTCTTCTTCTTTGCCTATGAAGGATACAGGGAGGACACTTACTATCCTTCGGAATCAATCTCTTCCGTGCCATCCACTGAGCAACGCCGGGGCGATTTCTCTAAGACTTTCGACAACAATGGCGCCATCTTCTCGATCTACGATCCACTCACTGGCCGTTTCGAGGGCAATAACTGGATCCGTTCCACGTTCCCCGGCAACGTCATTCCCGTGAATCGCATCTCGCCGGTCGCCGCTAACATTATCAAGCTCTACCCCGAACCGAATACAACGACTCCCGGCTCCGTCGCGTGGCAGAACAATTTCTTTCTGAACCCCAACATAGGCGCCTTCAAGTTCAAAAATGTCATGTCCCGCGTGGATCATACGATTAGTTCCCGGCAGCGGATTTTTGGCCGCTGGTCCTGGAACGATTTCAAGCAACTCCGCAACACGAACGGCATTCCCGGCGTCGCGGGCGACTACCGGAACGGCGGCAAACGCAACAATGGAGCGGTGGTTGACTACATCGCAAATCTGACTCCCACGACGATATTAAATCTCCGCGCTTCGATCAGTTATTGGGTCGAGGATCTTACGCCGTTCGGTAACGAAGGCTTCGACAACACGCAACTTGGATTCCCGAAATCGCTGGCCGATCAACTGCCGAAACGAAACCTGTTCCCGCAGATTGCAATCGCCAACGTCCGCTCCCTTGGTCACGGCTCCGGTAACGTCACATTTGAGCCAACAACCGTTTTGTCATTGCATCCGAATCTGGTTCACGTGCGGGGCAAACATACGATCAAAACCGGTCTCGATTCCCGCGTCACACGTTACACCCAACTCCGTCCCGGCGCAGCCGCCGGCACGTATGGCTTTGATCGCGGTTTCACGCGCCGCGATTACCTGGTTCAGGACGCCACGTCGGGAGTCGGCGCGGCCTCATTCCTGCTCGGCTATGCCGGTTCCGGGTCTGTCGCCAATGTGGCCGCGCCTTACTTTCAGTGGGTCTACTTCGCTCCCTGGGTGCAGGACGACATTAAGCTCACTCGCAAACTGACCCTCAATCTCGGTTTCCGATGGGATATCAATAGTCCCTTGACCGAGCGATTCAACCGTATGAACTATGGATTCTTTTCCAGTCGCGACAATCCGATCACCTCGCGAATTGACAAGACCAGATTTCCCGGTTTCGCGGTGAAGGGCGGGATCGGTTTCGCCGGTGTCGATGGGAATCCCCGGTCGCCGATGGCAATGGACTGGAATAACTTTCAGCCGCGCGCCGGCGCCGCCTATGCGCTCAACGACAAGACAGTGATCCGCGGCGGCTGGGGTAAGTTCTTTCTGAACCCTACCTTCCGCGGTAATCTGAACGGCTTCTCTCAATCCACTCCCTATATCTCCTCGCTCGATGTCGGACGCACTCCCGCGAGTACCTTTGACAATCCCTTCCCAACGGGCATCCTGCAACCGGCCGGCCCATCG
>CAMDKT010000143.1 GCA_945900935.1 Candidatus Sulfopaludibacter sp. SbA3
CCCCTCCGGCGCCCGCGCCGCCGGGCTGACTGTGTTTGACGGCATCGCCTACGTCGCGACCGTCAACGGCTGCAACGGCGTGGAGAACGGCCTGTGGGCTATCAACCTCGAAACGCAAAAAGTCTCCCACTGGAAAGCTCCGGGCAAGAACGTTGAGGGCACCACCGCCTTCGCCGCCGGTCCCGAAGGCGAAGTTTATGCCGCCAGCGGCAACCAGCTCGTCGCGCTGGCCGAAGGCACTCTGGAACAGCGCGCCGCTTACGCCGCCGGTGCATCCGACTTCGTATCCTCGCCCATCGTCTTCGACAGGGACGGCAAGAATTTTGTCGCCGCCTCCACCGCCGATGGCCGCGTTCATGTCGTCGATGCCGCCACCATGACCGCAGTCGCCAAGAGCGACGCCGTCGCCAAGCCCGGCTACGCCGTGGGCGCTTTGGCAAGCTGGGAAGATGAGAACAAAGTTCGCTGGATTCTGGTCCCGGCCGGCGGCGCGGTGGTTGCCTTGAAGCTGACAGGCGCTTCCCTCCAGCCCGGATGGACCTCAGGCCCGATGGTTTCGCCCCTCACGCCTTCTATCGTCAACGGCGTTGTCTTCGCCCTGGCCGCCGGCAGTGCCCGCGGCGCAAAAGCCAAGCTCTACGCCCTCGACGCCGCGACTGGCAAAGAACTTTGGAACAGCGGCGCGGCCATCACGTCCTACATTACGACGGGCGGCTTATCGGCCGGCGGCGGACGCGTCTACCTCAGCACGTTTGACGGGAATCAATACGCATTCGGCTTCCCGATGGAGCACTAGAAAATCTTCGCTCTGTTTGGCACTAATCCTGCCTAAACTACGCTTCCTATCGCGGGCGCGGTCATAGCAACGCCGTGTCTAAGTTATCGGAAAGGAAGAACCAGAAATGGCTAAAAATAAGAAGGCGCTGGCGACGGAAAAAGTGGAAACCTACTTTGCCCACGCCAGCCTGAAGAGCAACGCCACGGCCGCGGCAATTCAATCCGCGTACAACATCGAAGTCCGCTTTCTAGGCGGTCTCACCACAAAACAGAAAAGCGCATTCAAGAAGGCAGCCGACCGCTGGTCGAAGGTGATCGTCGGCGATCTGCAAAGTGTCATGATCGACGGAGACGTCATCGACGATTTGCTGATCGTGGCGCAGGGAGTGCCGATCGACGGCGTCGGGAAAGTGTTGGGACAAGCAGGACCGACGCACTTGCGTCCGGCCAGCGCTGGAGCGAGTGCCTTTTTGCCCGCCAAGGGACTCATGTCGTTCGACACCGCCGATCTCGCGAAAATGCAGGCGGATGGGACGCTGCTCGATGTCATCACCCACGAAATGGGGCACGTCATCGGCATTGGAACCATCTGGGAAGACAAGGGGCTGCTGGTTGGCGCCGGAACGAATAATCCGACGTTCAAGGGTGTCAACGCGAAGCGGGAATACGGCGCGCTGAAGGGTATGGGTCCGGTGAAGGTTCCTGTCGAAAATACAGGCGGACCCGGCACGCGCGACGGCCATTGGCGCGAATCCGTTTTTAAAACCGAATTAATGTCCGGCTTCATTGGAGCGCCCGGCAATCCAATCAGCAAGCTGACGGTTGCGAGTCTCCAGGATCTGGGCTACACGGTCGATCTCAAGGCGGCTGAACCGTATGCGTTGCCAAATCTGATGGCCCTCGCCGAGGCTGGAAGTCTTCTGGCTGCCGACGATACGCCGCATGCGCACGCGCTTCCGATTTTCGCGCCGAGAGTCCTGCCGGACGACCGGCTCGTTTAATAATCTGCCGTTTTGCGGTACAACGAAGGGTGAAGGGAGAATCCGGCGTGGACCGCATGCTCAGACCGAAAATGAAGGTGTTGCCCGACGCGGCGATGGTCGAACCGGCGGGTACGTACTCCGTTTCCGGCGAACAACCATACTTTTTGAAGCGTGCCGGCCCGTCAGCCAAACCGGCCGGCACGCTACCCGCTGGTTCTAAAGTGAAGTTGGTGTCGAAAGGCGACGCCGGGTTGTGCCTCGTAGAGGATTCCGAAGGCCGGTTGATTCACACAGCTTTCGCGGGCCTTCGCCCGGTATTGGGGTAAAATTACGAATATGCGCGTTTTATTGCTTTTAGCAGCCTGCGGCGGTGCCGTGTTCGCCCAATTGGCCGAGGGCGAAGGCATGGCTGAAACCGGCCGCCTGTGCAGGGGCTGTCATGAAGTCGAGCGCTCCGTTTCGCTCCGCCAGGACAAAGACGGCTGGAACAATACGCTAACCAAAATGGTGGGCCTGGGCATGAAAGCCGCCGATGCCGATCTCGCCATCATCGCCGACTATCTGGCCAAGTATTATCCCGCCGACGCCATCCCGCCCATCAACGTCAATAAGGCCACCGCCATCGAACTCGAAAGCCGCTTCGGGATGAAACGTTCCCAAGCCGCGGCGTTCCTGGCCCATCGTGAAAAACTGGGCAAGTTCAAGACTTTCGCCGACCTGAGGAATGCGCCGGGTATCGATCCGGAAAAAGTCGAAGCCAAGAAGTCGCAGATCATTTTCTAACGCGATACGCTAGTGGGTCATGGCCTCTTCCCGTCGAACGTTTCTCTATACCCTCAGCGCCGCCGCTCCACTGGCCGCGCAAACGTCAAAAGACACCGTGCGCCTCGGCTTCATCGGCAGCGGCATCCGCGGCAAACAGTTGATCGATGAGTTCATGGCCGTCCCCGGCGCGAAAGGCGTCGCCGTTGCCGATCTCTACGACGGCTGCCTCCAACGCGCCAAGGAACAGCTCGGCGATACAATTCAAGCCGGCCGCGACTACCGCGCCGTTCTTGACAACAAAGAAGTTGACGCCGTCGTCATCGCCACGCCCGACCACTGGCACGAAAAAATCGTCCTCGACTCGCTTTCGGCGGGCAAACACGTCTACGTCGAAAAGCCGATGACATGGTCCCTTCAGGAAGGTCCGCGCATTATCGCGGCCGCCAAAAACTCCGGCAAAATCCTCCAAGTCGGCAGCCAGGCCAAGACCTCCGCGCTCACCGCCAAGGCGAAAGAAATCATCGCCGGCGGCGCGCTAGGCAAGGTCAACATGATCCGCATGGCGAATCACCGGAACTCCTCCGAAGGTGCCTGGAACTACCCCGTCCCAACGGACGCTTCCGAGAAGACAATCGACTGGCCGAAGTGGCTCGGCAAAGCCGCCAAGCGCCCCTTCGATCCAAAAGTCGTTTTTCAGTGGCGGCGTTTTTGGGATTTTTCGGGTGGCGTGGCGGCCGATCTTTTCGTCCACCAGTTCACGCAGATGCACGAGCTGATGGGGGTTCAGGCCCCTATCGCGGCGGTCTCCGCGGGCGGGACTTACAAGTGGAAAGACGGCCGCACGGTGCCCGATGTCATGAACTCGCTGCTGGAATACAAAGAGGGTTTCATCGTCGATGTCTACGTCAACCAGGCCAACGGCCTCGCTCCTCGCGGCATCTTCATCTACGGCGACGAAGGCACGCTGCAGATCGATTTCCGCCGTATCACGCTGATCCCCGAGCCCAAAGAAAGCCAGGCGCAGGAGTACGGCAGCATCAACTTTCCGAAGGCCGCGCGCGACGAGTATCTGGCCAAATTCGCCAATGAAACCCGTCAGCAGCGCCCCGAGCCCAAGGAAATTCCCGTGGAGCGCGGCCAGACGCACAACTGGTACTTCATCGATTCCATCCTGAACAACAAGCCCAGCCGCGAGAACGCCACGGAGGGCCACTATGCCGCGGCGGCCGCGCATCTGTGCAACCTCGCGTATCGCCATAAGACGCGCGCTTCCTGGGATCCGGCTACGGGCAAGGTGAAGCTCTAATGGCGTGGCGAGCGCACCCGGCGTTACCCACAGGCGCAGCGCAAACCCCATGACCGGAGGCGAATGTTTATTGCGGACGCTCGTCGCTTCCGGCGTCGAAGTCTGCTTCATGAATCCCGGCACATCGGAAATGCACTTCGTCGCCGCGCTCGACCGCGTGCCGGAAATGCGCGGCGTGCTTTGTCTATTCGAAGGCGTCTGCTCCGGCGCCGCTGACGGCTATGGGCGCATGGCCCGCAAACCCGCGGCCACGCTGCTCCATCTGGGTCCGGGCTTGGCGAACGGTTTGGCGAACTTCCATAACGCCCGCAAAGCGCGGACGCCGATCATCAGCCTGGTCGGCCAGCATTCCACCAAACATCTCGAATACGACGCGCCGCTGACCTCCGATATCGAAGCCTTCGCGCAAACTGTGAGCGCGAAAATCGTGCATCTGGAGTCCGCGGAGGCCATGGGGGAAACCGCGGCCGCGCTCATCGCCGAGGCCCGCCGCTATCCCGGACGCATCGCGACGCTCATCATCCCCGCCGATTTTTCGTGGTCGGAGAGCGGCCCCATTGGCGTCGCGCCTGCCGCTCCGCCGCCGGGGTTTGTCGATTCAAAACCGGATTTCGGCGCGGGCGCCGGCTTCATCCTCGGCGGACGCACGCTAACAGGGAAGGGCCTGGAATTCGCGGCCCGGCTCGCCGCCGCCGGCTACCGCGTCTTCGCCGACCGTAACGCCTCCCGCGTCGAAGGCGGCCGCGGGCGTTTCCAGCCGCCTCGCATTGTCTACTTCCCCGGCCCCGCCCAGGCGCAACTCGCTGGCCTGAAAGATCTCGTGCTGGTCGAGGCCAAACCACCCGTCTCTTTCTTCGGCTATCCCGATGAGGCCAGCTATCTAGCCCCCGCCGATTGCCGCGTTCACACACTCGCCGGCGTCGAAGAAGACGGCATGGGCGCGCTGGCCGCATTGATCGAAGAACTCGGTCTTAGCGAAGCCTCATTTGAAGACCCCGAACCAGCCGCGCTTCCAACCGCGGATGGCCCCTTGACACTCGATTCCATCGGCGCGGCCATTGCCGCCCTGCTCCCTGAAAAAGCCATCCTTTGCGACGAAATGGTCTCCTCCGGTCCGCCCGTGCTCGCGCAATTAACCCGCGCCGCGCAGTTCGACTATCTGCCGGTAACCGGCGGATCCATCGGACAGGGAATGCCCGTCGGAGTGGGCGCGGCCATTGCCTGCCCGGACCGCAAAGTGGTGGTCCTGGAAGGCGACGGCAGCGGCATGTACACCCCGCAATCGCTGTGGACCATGGCTCGCGAAGGCCTCGATATTGTCACGGTCATCTTCGCCAATCGCCGCTACCGGATCCTCGATATCGAAATGCGCCGCACGGGCGCCAGCGGCTTCGGCTCGCAGTCAAATGACATGGTGGACATCGCCCGCCCCGATCTCGATTTCGTGAAGCTTTCGGAAGGCATGGGCGTGCCTGCCACGCGGTCGACGACGCTCTCCGAATTTATCGATCAATTCCGCGCCGCCATGCTGGAAAAGGGCCCCCGGCTTATCGAACTGCGCTTGCCCCCGCCGCAAATCGAATAGACAATAATGCTCCATGGATCACATCGAGCCAGTTCGCCAAGCCGACCGCATCCCCTCCGTTGACGCCCTCCGCGGCTGCTCCCTCCTCGGCATTCTCCTGCTGAATATCGTATCCTTCGGTCTCCCCTTCGCCGCCTACATGAACCCCACCGTCTACGGCGGCGACACAGCCGCGGACCTGAACGTGTGGGTTCTCGCCATTACGCTTTGGGACGGCAAATTCCGCTGCATCTTTTCCATGCTCTTCGGCGCCGGCATCGAAGCCGCCGATGCGGCTCATCCTGATTGGACTCCTCCATGCCCATCTCATCTGGGCGGGCGACATCCTTTACGGCTACGGCGTCGTCGGCACGGTGCTGATCCGCCTCCACTCCCTCGAAGGCATCGGCGCCGGTATAGGCATCGGCGAACTGCGTGAAAAAGCCATGGCCGCCGAAAAGGTCGCCAACCCCACCGAAGACCAGCAAAAAGCACTTCTGGAGTGGAAACAGCTCGGCGATATGTTCGAGCCGAAAAAGGCCAACGTCGAAAAAGAGGTCAAAACGCATCGCGGCGGCTGGCTCGAAAATCTCCCCCTGCGTTCCGGCGAAGCCGCCATGTTCGAGTTCACCATGTTCTTCCAGTTCTTCTTCCTGGATGTGCTCGCGATGTTGGTGATGGGCATGGGCCTTGCCAAAGCCGGAGTCTTCGACGCCTCCCGAACCTACGCTTTTTACGGCGCGCTTGCCGCTGCCGGTTTCGCCATCGGCGTCCCCCTCAACTACTGGGCCGCCCAGCAATGGATCGCCGCGGGCTTCACCGCCCCGACCTATTTTACTTACCTCGCCTCCACCGCCGACGCCGGCCGCTTCTCGGTCGCCATGGGCTACACGGGTCTGCTCATGATGGCCTGCAAATCCGGTGTTAAATTCCTTAC
The DNA here is from genome assembly GCA_945900935.1 of Candidatus Sulfopaludibacter sp. SbA3. GTDB lineage: Bacteria > Acidobacteriota > Terriglobia > Bryobacterales > Bryobacteraceae. The sequence goes on from CAMDKT010000143.1 coordinate 6,333, forward strand.
GGTACCCCTCGCCGCCGTCGGCCGCACGGCCCTTTCCAACTATCTCCTCACCTCCATTCTCTGCACGCTCTTCTTCAACGGTTACGGCCTTGGAAACTTCGGAAAGCTGGCCCGCCACGAACTCTATTACGTCGTCCTTGGCATGTGGGCCATCAACCTCACTATCAGCCCCATCTGGCTGTGCTATTTCCGTTTCGGTCCCGCGGAATGGGCCTGGCGCTCACTGACTTATTGGGAACGCCAACCACTCCGCCGCGACGCTGCTATCATAGAATCCTCATCATGATTCGTACCTCAGCAATCACCCTCAAGGGCAATCCCAAAGACGTTATCGGACCGGAATTGAAAGTTGGGGATACCGCCCCCGATTTCGAAGCCGTCGACACGTCTCTTAAAATCGTAAACCTCGCCGGCACCGGCGACGGCGTTCGCATTTTCAGCGTCGTCCCCTCGCTCGACACGCCCGTTTGCGACATGCAGACCAAGCGCTTCAACGAAGAAGCCGCCGCCCTGCCTCACGTCAAGATTTTCACTCTCTCCATGGACCTCCCCTTCGCCATGAAGCGCTGGTGCGGCGCGATGGGCGTTGACAATCTTGTCATGCTCTCCGACCATCGCTCCGGCTCCTTCGGCGCGGCCTACGGCACGCTGATTGAGGATCTCCGCATCCACGCTCGCGCCATCTTCGTCATCGATGCCGCTGGCGTCATCCGCCACGTCGAATACGTCGGCGAAGTCGGCAACCACCCCGATTACGACGCGGCCCTCGCCGCCGCTCGCGCTCTCGGCGCCTAACTATGGGAACGCGCCGCGACTTACTGCAAATCGCGCTCACCGCCACTGCCGTCGCGGCGCAGGACCACCACGCCTCCGATAACGAAATCCCCGCCGCGAAAAAGGTCGCGCGTTTCTTCAAACCGGCGGAGATGGACTTACTCGCTAAGTTAGTCGATCACATCATCCCCCGTTCCGATACTCCCGGTGCCGCTGACGCCAACGTGCACTATTACATCGATTGGCAGGCCCATACCAATTCACAACGCGGCGCGCGGCTCCGCAAGGACTTGTCGTGGATCGCAAAACAGAAGTTCAATACCGGCGATCAGGCGGCGTTACTGACCGCCTGGAGTAAGTCAACCGGCGAGCCGAGGCGTATCTTCCAATCGCTGAAAGAACTTACCGTCGACGGCTACTACGGCACGCGCGAAGGCCTGCAACAGGAACTAGGCTGGAACGCCAACACGTTCGTCCGCGAATTCAAGGGCTGCACCCATAAGGAACACGCCTAAACATGTTCACGCACTCAGCCCCCGAAGTGCACGACGTCATCGTCATCGGCAGCGGTGCCGCTGGCGGTATGTCGGCCTGGAATCTGGCCGTCAACCACGGCGTCAATGTCCTGATGCTCGACGCCGGGGCCCGCTTCAATCGCGAAGATTTCTGGACACACGTCAAGCCCTGGCAGTGGCGTGAGCGCATTGAAAAGGGACTTGCCCCGCCAAAAATTCAATTGGATGTTAAGGAACAGCCCTACATTTCCAAGGAGCCGAACAAATTCGATCTCATCCGCGTCTGGGGCCGAGGCGGCAAAACCAACATCTGGGGCCGCGTCGCGCTGCGCTACTCCGATCTCGATTTCGAAGGCCCCGCCAAAGATGGCTGGGAGATCCCGTGGCCCATTCGTTACAAGGACATCGCGCCTTACTACGACAAAGTGGAGCGGGAAATCGGCGTCTGCGGCGGCGACGACGATACGGACTCGCTGCCGGGCAGCAAATTTCACCAGCCCCCGCCCGCTCTCCGCTGCGGCGAACGTTTCATGAAGCGTTCGGCTGAAGCGATGGGCATCAAGGTAGTCAACCAGCGAAAAGCCGTCAACACGACAACCGCCGCCGGTCACTCGCCGTGTCACTACTGCGGCGCTTGCGGCCGAGGCTGCGATGTCGCCGCGTTCTTTAACTCCACTGACTATTTGACTGACAAAGCCGAAAAAACCGGTAAGTTGAAGATAGTCGATAATGCCGTCGTCGCGCATATCCTATTAGGAGATAACGGCCTGGCGAAAGGAGTAAGATACTTCGACCGCAACACGAGGGCCGAACGCATCGTGCTCGGCAAGCGGATTATTCTCGGCGCCAGTTGCGTTGATTCCACTCGTATCTTACTCAACTCGAAGATCGGTAACTCCTCCGGCGTCATCGGCAGTTATCTCACGGAGCAGGTGCGTTTTCATATGTTCGGCTTCGTGCCGGAACTGATGGGGACGAAAGCTCTGAACGATGATGGCCTGGGCGGCGAACATATTTATCTCCCGCGCTACAACGCCAGGGACGGCCGCAAACGCGACTATCTGCGCGGCTTCGGCTCGCAGTTCTGGAACACGGGCGCCCAAGCCGGCGTTGGCAACTGGGCCAAGCAGATCGAAGGCTTCGGGCTGGATTACAAGAAGGCGATCAAGAGGCGCTATCCGGCGTTGGTCGCCATGCATCCGTACGGCGAGGTGCTTCCTTATAAGCACAACAAAGTGAGCGTGGACGGTACACCGAAGGACCGCTACGGCATCCCGATTTCGCGGATCGAATACAGCATCGGCGACAACGAAAAGAAGATGCTCAACGAGATGTATGACTTGGCCGAAAGTGTCTTCCGAGGCATGAAAGCGGAGATCGTGCCCTACCAGCGCGGCGCCATCGATCCATTCGGCAGCGCCATCCACGAACACGGGACTTGCCGCATGGGCGCCGATCCGAAACGCAGCGCCTTGAACGGCTTCAATCAGATGCACGATGTGAAGAATGTGTTCGTCGTGGATGGTTCGTCATTTACAACCGCGTCGGAAAAGAATCCGACTCTGACGATTCTGGCGTTGGCCTGGCGCGCGACTGACTATCTCGCCGATCAAATGCGCACCGGCGGCGTGTAGCTACAACTTCTGCCACACTTCGCGGGAGATCTTCGCTTGGCGGAGAATCGTCGCTAATAGCCCGCGGCCGATGTCCGACCCGTGCGGATTGGGAATCGTGATACGCTTCGATCCCAGCAGCATGTATTCGTGGTTCCTTGCATTGAACGTGCCGGTCGCGCCGGCGCGCCGCAGGGCCCGAATGAGTTCCGGTCGGGCGATCGGACCAAACGGCGGCAACTACGCGACTTCCTGCCGCAAAACCTTCAGGTCAATACCGCACTTCGGCGGTACCGGCAAATGGTGATGAAAACTGACTAGCAGCCAGCCTTCCAACGCTTCCCGAAGGTCCACCTTACAAAGTTCGAGTGTCTTGGCGTAACCGATCAGCCCGTCCAATTCAGGAATGGTCCCCGTGAACCCTTCATCGTCTTCAAGTTCCTCATATTCGGCCTCCCGCATCGCCGCATCGCCGTACTCAGTGATAATGCCCATGCCCGAATTATACCTCCCCTATTTCACCAACGGCGTAATCGTCAGCTTCCGTATCTCCACCGGCCCGTGATCGCCCTGCACACTGATTGGCCCCGGCGCCGACTCATCCCAATCATGCGCCATCGCCGTCAGTCCATCCACAATTCCCTTATCAATCACCTTCACGCCGTTAACAGTCACAGTTACAATCCGCCCCACCAGCCGAATGTCATAACTCTGCCATTCTCCCGGCGATTTACTCGCATTTACGGAAGGCACGATCCGGCTATACAATGAACCGGTCCCATGCGACCCGGCCGGCTTGCCAAAGTCATCCACAATCTGTATCTCATACCGCCCGCGCAGGCCTAATCCGCCATTCGAATGCGCGCCGATCTTAAACTCGCAATGCAACTCAAAATTCCAAAACTTCTCCGCCGAAACCAGATTATTCGCCCCCGCGATGTTCTTCATAATCCCGTTCTCGATCTTCCACCCCAACTCCTTCCCGTGCACCATCGCCGACCAGTTATTCAAGTCTTTTCCATTGAATAACTCCACCGCTTTCCCGCGCTTCCATGAGTCATCGTCTTTGTCCTTCAAAACCGGGGCGCGCTTCCCCACAAACGGCGTCTTCTCCGCCTTGCCATCGACAAAGTGCTCTCCCACTAACTCACCCTTCACCAACTTAGCCGAATAAACCAGCTTCGCCGGCTGCGCGCCTTTCCGGTCGAAGGAAAAGGACAACATCCCATCCTTCACCGCCAAGTTGGAAATCACGTTCAAATCCCCGCCCAAGGCGCTAATGAACTTCCCCGTCAGCGTAGGCGACCCGGCGCCATTTACCTCCAGCCACCAGGCCCGCCGGTTGGCGTTGTTGTCCACCCGGATATTCCAACGGCCGTTAAAATCCTTATCCCCGGCCCAAGCCGAAAGAACCAGTGAGGCGAACAAGAAAATGCGCATGTTCAAGAGTGTATCGAAAGTGAGATCGTGTTGCCCACGCACGCGACCCATGGCTCGTGTCTTGTGCATTAGGACGCCTCCGTCGCCGAGTTGTGAACCACGCCTAAAACGCCTACCGCAACCCCTCCGGCCGCGTCGGCGCCCCCACGACGTTTCCTGCGGTCCTCCCGCTGGGGTCCGTCCCGTTCAACGCTGTGAACGACGCACCGGCCTGGAACGTCAGGAACCCGCTCACCTGCCAGCCGCCGATCAATCGCCCGGCGAAGCCCCGCTGCTCCCTCATGAATGGCAGT
>CAMDKT010000144.1 GCA_945900935.1 Candidatus Sulfopaludibacter sp. SbA3
AATTACTCTTGGAGCTTTCAAAATAACCATGTCGACCACGATTGCGAACACGCTGGAAACCGCCGATCTGCGTGCGCGCGTAACCCGTTTCCAGGAAACACAGGCGAAAATCGTCGAGCAGGTTCGACGTGTCATCGTCGGTCAGGAGGAGGTGGTGAATCAGGTGCTGGTGGCGCTTTTCGTGGGCGGCCATTGTCTGATCACCGGCATGCCCGGCACCGCCAAGACGCTGCTTGTCAAAACGCTTTCCGACACGCTCGGCTTGAACTTTAAGCGCATTCAGTTCACGCCCGATCTGATGCCGACCGACATCACCGGCACCGACATTATCGAGGAAGATTCGACGACCGGCCACCGAACGTGGACCTTCGTTCGCGGGCCGATTTTCACCAACGTGCTGCTCGCCGACGAGATCAATCGCACGCCGCCTAAGACGCAGTCCGCGTTGCTCGAGGCCATGCAGGAGAAAAGCTGTACGGTTCGGGGGAACATGTATACGCTCGCACCGCCATTCTTCGTGCTCGCCACGCAGAACCCCATCGAGCTGGAAGGCACCTACCCGCTGCCGGAGGCGCAGCTCGACCGCTTCCTGTTCAACGTGCTGCTCGACTACCTGCCGTTCGACGAAGAGATGCAGGTGCTCGGCCTGACCACGACCACACACGTCGCCCAGGCCGAAACGGTCACCAGCGCGCAGGAAATTCTGGACATGCAACATCTCGTGCGCATGGTCCCGGTGGCCGATAGCGTGGCCCGCTACGCCGTCGCGATTGTTCGCGCCACGCGGCCCACTGACCCTTCCGCTCCCGACATCGTAAAGAAGTATTTGAACTTCGGCGCCAGCGTCCGCGGCATCCAGAACATCATCCTCGCCGCCAAGGCTCGCGCGCTGATGATGAAGCGATACCACGTCGCCTTTGAAGACATCGTCGCCATGGCCGTGCCGGTACTCCGCCACCGCGTCATTCTCAACTTCCACGCCGAATCGGACAAGATAACCGCCGACACCATTCTGCGCAAGATGATCGACACCATCGTCATTCCGCGAGACTAGAAAATGGACCAACGCTTCCTCGATCCTCATGTTCTCGCCACCATCTCGAACCTCGAGTTGGTGGCCAAGACGGTCGTGGACGGGTTCATATCGGGGCTGCACCGGTCGCCCAAATTCGGCTTCTCGCAGGAGTTCGCCGAGTACCGCATGTACAACGAAGGCGACGACCTGCGCTTCGTCGATTGGAACGTATTCGCCCGCACCGAACGCACCTACATCAAGCGTTTCAAGGGCGAGACGAACTCCCGGCTGACGCTGCTGCTGGACGCATCGGCGTCGATGGCCTACAGTTCGAACAGCATCACCAAGATCGACTACGCCAAGTTCCTTGTCGCCAGCCTGGCCTACATGGCGCACCACCAGCGGGACGCCGCCGGCATCATTGTCTTCGATGACGAAGTGCGGGAGTACGTCACGCCGTCGTCGCGCTCGGGCCAGTTCCGGCGCACCATGGCCGCCATCGACAACGCCGTTCCCGGCCGCCGGACCGACTTTACCAAGGCGCTCTTCCACTTCCACTCCACGCTGCGCAATAGCCGCGGCATGGCTGTAGTCGTCAGCGATTTCTATGAGGATCCGGAGCTTATCATTAAGACCATTGAGCCGCTGCGCTTCCGGGGCAATGACGTCGTGCTGTTTCACATTCTGGACCCCCAGGAACTTCGGCCGAAGTTCGACGGGCCGGTGTTATTGATCGATTCCGAAACGGGGCAGGAGCTGGAAACTTCGCCCGAGTACGCGGCGCAGGAGTATCGGGGCAAGATCGACGCGCACATCGCGGCGCTACGCCAGAAGGCGCAATCGGCTGGGCTGACCTATCATCTGCATGTCACCGATACGCCGCTCGATGCCGCCTTGCGCGAGTTCCTCATGATCCGCCAGGGGAGGTCATAATGGGCTTCCTGGCGCCGTTGTTTTTAGGGGCGTTGGCGCTCGGCGGGCTGCCCTACTGGCTGCACCTTCTGCAGCAGCATAAAACGACGCCGGTGAACTTCAGTTCGCTCATGTTCTTCGAGCGGCGGACGACAACGTCGACGAAGCAGAAAAAACTCAAATATTTCGCGCTGCTGACCATGCGCTTGTTGGCGCTGCTGTTGCTGATTCTCGCGTTCTCGCAGCCCTACTGGGAACGGACAATCGCCGCCGGGTCCGGGAAGCGAATGCTGGTTGCCGCGGTGGACACTTCGTTCTCCATGCGCCGAGGCGGCGCTGTCGATATTGCCAAGCAACAGGCGCTTGGGCTGGCCGGAAAAGTTACGCCCGCCGAGCCGGGAATCGTGGTGGCGTTCGGCTCCGGCGCGCGCGAAATCGGCCAGAAAGCGGAAGATTTCGGGACCTATCGCAACAACGTGAACGCCATCGTCGCGGGCGATGAGCGCACTTCCTACGCCGAACTTTCGCGCGTTCTGCGCGGCTTGTCCGAGGCGCACAAGATGCCGCTGGAAGTGCATGTTTACACCGACCAGCAGAAGTCGGGCATGCCCGCGCGGTTCGCCGACTTGCAGTTGCCGGCCGACGCGAAACTGGAAATTCATGACGTGGCCCCCGCGGAGCTGCCTAATTTCACCGTGGAAGCGGTGACGCCGCCGGGCCGTATTTTCGACACCGCCAAGGCGCGCGTCCGGGCCACCGTCGCCGGCCTCCATACGCCGAAGGCCGTCAAGACCGTTTCGCTCGTCGCCGATGGAAAGGTTCTGGCCACTAAGCCAGTCGAGATTGCCGCCAACGGCCGGGCGTCGGTCGAGTTCATCGGGCTTGATACCGGCTACGGTTTCCATCGCGGCGAGATCCGCATTGATGGCGCAGCCGACGCCTTCCCCAACGACGATACGTTTCGCTTTTCCATTGAGCGTTCCGATCCGCGCAAAGTTTTATACCTGCATTCCAACCGCGATAGCAGGAGCGCGCTTTACGTGAAAGCGGCGCTCGACGCGGCTGTCCCGAATGCTTACGCGATTGAGACGGGGTCGTTCGAGACGACCTCGACGCCGAACTTGACCAACGTCTCCTTCGTCGTGCTGGCCGATCCGGGCGCGTTGCCCGCGCCGCTGGAGGCGTCGTTAAAGGATTACGTGCAGAAGGGCGGGGCATTGTGGATTGCCGCCGGCGCGTTCACCGGAGCGCAGTCGAAGTTGCCGGTTCTGGGGCTCGCGGTGAAGGAGTCGCGCATGGCGTCGCGCTCGCGCGAGATGTTCCAGACGGTGGCGTCGAAGGAGCCGCTGCATCCGGTCATCGAGCGGGCGGCCGGCCTGGAATCGGTCAAGTTTTATCAGGTAGTTTCGGTGGAACCGGTCGCGGCCACGAAGGTTTTGGCGAAGACCGCCAACGGCGTTCCGGTGATGCTGGAACAGGCGATGGGCGAAGGGCGCGTGCTGGTGTTGACCTCGCCGCTCGATAATCTGGGCAATAATCTGCCGCTGCATCCGGCCTTCATTCCGCTGGTCGAGCGAACGGCGCAGTATCTGTCGCGGCAACAGGAATCGACAGGGATCGTCGCCGTCGGCGAGGGCGTGGAACTGCGCGCGGCCACCGATCGGGCGACCGGGGTTGAAGTTCTCGACCCGAAAGGCGACCGGGCATTGACATTGGAGCAGGCGGCGAAGGCGACGTCGTTCGCGCCCGGCACGGAAGGCTATTACGAGGTCCGCCGCGGGAACGGTCGCTCGAGCCTGGTGGCGGTGAACGCGGATCGCCGCGAGTCCGATTTTGCGCGGATGGAAGCCGAGACGCTGAGTCTTTGGAAAGCCACCGGCGAGCCCGGCGAGAGCCAAAAAGTAAATGCCATCGGCGAGCGCACCGAGCGCGTAAGTCCGTGGTGGTGGCTCTTGTTATTCGTCCTGTTGTTGACGCTGGCTGAAGGCGTGTTGGCGTCGAGTTACTTGTATGGCTCCGGCGTGGGCGAGCAGGCCGCGGCGGAGTTGGTTGGTAAGGAGGCCGCATGAGCGCGTTAGAGAGTCTCGACGGGTTTTTGAAGCAGTTGGAGCGCAAAATGCGCTTCGCGGCATGGGCGCGCGGCGTGGCCGTGGCGGCTTTCTGCGCCCTGATTGCCACCACGCTGCTGGTGCTCTATACCAACTCGACGGCGTTCGAGGACCGCTCGGTTCTGATCGCGCGCTTCGTGCTGTTCCTGGTGCTTGCGTTGGCTTTGACGTTTGGCATCATCATCCCTCTATTGAAGGTGAACCGGCGGCGCGCGGCCAGCCGGGCGGAGTCGGTGTTGCCATTCGGCGACAGTCTTCTCACTGTCGTTGAACACCGGGACGAGGCGGATCCGTTTTTGGAGTTAATCGCCGCCGACGCGCTGCCGGTGGCGATGGCGAACGGCGCGGGAGCCATCGTGCCGGCGCGGTATCTGATGATGATGGGCGCGTTGGCGTTCGTCGGTGTTGCGTCCATGTTCTGGCTGCTGCAGCGCGGACCCGGTTATTGGGGGTACGGCGCGAATTTGCTGTGGTTCGGGCCGCCGAAGATCGAAGCCGGGTCATTCTACGACATCCAGGTACAGCCGGGGGATAAGGTGGTTCGCAAGCGGAGCGATGTGACGGTGACCGCCAATCTGGTTGGGCTGCAGACGGGCGTCGTGAAGCTGTTTGCGCGCTATCGCGGAGCCAGCGAATGGGAGCAGTCGCCGATGATGCCGCAGGGCACAGGGTACGAGTTTGTGTTCGCGGGCCTGCCGGATTCGGTCGAGTACTACGTGCAGTCGGGGCCGGTGAAATCGAAGACCTACAAGCTCACGGCCGTGGATCTTCCGGGCGTGAAAAACATTCGAGTTACGTACGTGTATCCGCCGCAGTTGGGGATGCCGTCGGTGACCGAGGAGCACGGCGGCGACGTGCGCGCGGTGACAGGCACGATCGCGAAGCTCGAAATTGAGTTTGACAAGGCGCTGCAAAACGGCTTGATTGTCATCAACGGCGATGAAACGCGGACCTTGCTGATGACCGCGCCGAACAAAGCGCAGGCCGAGATTACGGTCAAAAAGAGCGGCGTGTATCACCTCGCCGGGCGCGAGTTGAACGAGAACGTGCGGCTGACTGACGACTACTTCATAGAAGCCCAGGACGACTCCGATCCGGTGATCAAAATCAAACGGCCGGGGCGGGACGCCAAAGTGAATCCGTTGGAAGAGGTCCCCATCGAAGTCGAGGCTTCTGACGATTTCGGCTTGCGTGAGTTGACGCTGCGCTATTCGGTGAATGGCGGCGAAGAAAAGACGGTTCAGATGCTTCCCGGTCAGAATGTGAAGCAGGCCAATGGTAAGACGCTGCTCTCCCTCGAAGACTTTAAGATGCAGCCCGGCGACGTTGTCAGCCTGTACGCCGTTGGGCGCGACGCGCGCAACACGGTGCAGACGGACATGGTGTTCGTTGAGGCGATGCAATGGGAATTGGAATATACGCAGTCCCAGCAGGGCGGCGGCGGTGGCGGCGGGGAAGAAGAGGGCGGGAAGATTTCGGCGCGGCAGAAGGAAATCATCGCGGCGACGTGGAATCAGTTGCGGAACCGGTTTGCGGATAAGAAATCGCTCGCCGAGAACGCCAAGTTTCTCTCGGAGATGCAGGCCAAGTTGAAGGACCAGGCGAAGTCTCTGGCCGAGCGGATGACCAAGCGCGAGTTGACCGGGTCCAACGACGAGTTCAAGAATTTCACGAAGGAAATGGAAGCGGCGTCGGCGGCGATGTCGGCCGCCGCGGAGAAGTTGAAGGCGGAGAAGTTCAAGGACTCGCTGCCGCCGGAGCAGAAAGCGCTGCAGCACTTGATGCGGGCCGAGGCGCTGCAGAAGCAGATTCAAGTGGCCTTCGGCTCACAGGGCGGCGGCGGAGGCGGCGGCGGCGGGGCGTCCCGCGATTTGGACAACCTCTTCGATTTGGAACTCGATACCGAGAAGAACCAGTATGAGACCGGGCAGCAGCAGAGCGCTTCCGGCGGCGACAGCCGTGAAAAGCAAGTGGATGAGGCGATGCAGCGGCTGAAGGAGTTGGCGCGGCGGCAGCAGGAATTGGCGCAGCAGCAGCGGCAGAATAAACAGTCGTTCCAGCAGAAATGGCAGCAGGAGCAGTTACGGCGCGAGGCTGAGGAGTTGAAGAAGAAGCTGCAGGAGATGGCGCAGCAACAGGGTCAGCAGGGGCAGCAAGGTCAACAGGGTCAGCAGGGTCAATCTTCCCAGCGCGACCGTTTGAAGCAGATGGCGGGCCAACAACAGCAGCGGCAGGATCCGCGTTTGCAGCAGGCTTTGGAACGCCTGGAACAGGCCACCAAGGACATGCAGCGGGCGCAACAACAGCAACAAGGTCAATCGGGTCAGCAGTCAGCCGATGCGCAACGCGCGGCCGAGCGTTTGGGCGAGGCGCAGAGCGCGTTGCGTGGCATGCGCCAGGATCAATCGACGAACAAGCTTGGCGATCTGGCCGAGCGTGCCAAGCAACTCGCCGAGCAGCAGCGGGACTTTGCCAATCGGGTAAATCAGGAGTTCGGTCCCAAGGCTGGTCAGCCGACGCAGGATCCGGCGATGATGCGTGGTCAGAAGATGGAAACGCAGCAGCAGTTCGCGAACGAAAAAGACAAGATGACGCAGGAGACCGCGCGATTGGAGCGCGATTTGCAGGATGCCAGCCGGCAAATGCAGGGCTCGCAGCGGCAGACTTCGTCGAAGCTGCGGGAGGCTGTCGGGCAGATGCAGCAGGACCAGGTGACGCTGCGGAATAAGATGCTTGGCGGGTATTACCGGCAGGGATTGGCGCCGTATCTGGGGTCGCGCGAGCAGTCGCTGGCCAACGATATGGAGAAGCTGAAGAAGGCCATTGAAGGGGCACAGCAGTCGATGGATCCCAACGCGCAGGATGGCGGGAAGAATGAGCGGAATCTGGCTGGCGTTGAGAAACTGCGGGAGCAGTTGCAGTCGATGGTGCAGGGACAGCGCGGCCAGCGGGGACAGCAGGGTCAGCAAGGGCAACAAGGTCAAGGCCAGCAGGGTCAAGGACAGCAGCCCGGCCAAGAAGGGCAAGGTCAGCAAGGACAAGGACAACAGGGACAGGGTCAGCAAGGCGGTCAAGGCGACGGTCAGCAGATGGGCGGCAACGGTCGTCAGCAGCCCGGCGGGCAGCGTGGCTTGCGCGAAGGCGGAGACGCCACCAACGACGGGACGCGCGAGTTTGGGGGGAATGTCGGCGGCGGGGCGCGGACGTGGCAGGAGGGGATGCGGGCTTTAAGCGAACTCCGTGGCGCGGCCGGTGAATCGCCGGAAACGCAGAAGGAAATCGAACAGATGATTCGCGACATGCAGCGATTGGATCCCGGGAAGTTTACGGGGAATCCGGAGCTGGTGGAACGGATACGCGCTCAGTTCCTGCCGCAATTGGAGCAGTTGGAATTGAAGCTGCGCCGCCAAGTGGAAGAGCAGCAGTCCGGCAATGTTCGCAGCGGCGTCGGCGAGCGGATACCGCCCGGATACGCCGAACAGGTGGCTGACTATTACCGGCGTTTGAGCAAGGGAAATAAGTAAAAAACTTTGTCCCGTTTTCCAACCCATCTGCGCTACTACGAATAAGGGTTCGGCCTGAGACACACCCCAAAGGCGTGCCTCTCTTGGCGGCCGGGCCCGAACCGCTTAAAACCGTCCAATTTCCCCCACCGTCCCCCGCGTCGCCCGCAGGTAGTCCGCCGGCACCAATAACAACTGCACGCCCCGCTGCCCGGCCGATATCGATATCACGTCCCACAGCTCGATCGTGAAATCGACAAACACTGGAAACTCCTTTTTCGCTCCCAAAACCGTCACCCCGCCCCGGACATATCCCGTCAATGGCGTCACTTCCTTCAACGCCGCCATCTCTATTTTCCGGTCCCCGGTCAACTTCGCCAGCGCCTTTAAATCCAGCTCCATGTTTCCCGGAATCACTAGGAAAACGCACCCGTTCCGGTCGCCTCTCGCGAGCAGTGTCTTGAACACCTGCTCCACCGGCAGCCCCACTTTCGCAGCCACCGTACCGGCGTCCAGATGCGCCTCGTCCACGGCATACTCGCGAACCTGAAATGGAATTCCCATCCCTTCCAGGATTCGCATCGCGTTTGTCTTTGCCAGTGCCAACTTTTCATTGTAGGTCCTTGTGATATCCTCGGCTATCGTCCGGAGCCAAAATGATACAGTCACTACTCGTCCTATTCCTATTCGCCCAAACGCCAGCCGATTACCAGCGCGAGGGCGAAGAAGCCTTCCGCCAGGGCAAGTTCGCCGAATCCGTCGCCGCGTTCGACAAAGTCATCGCGGCCGTGCCCCATCAAGCGCCCCAACACTGGCAGCGCGGCATCTCTCTTTATTACGCCGGCCGCTTCGCCGACTGCAAAGCCCAGTTCGAACTCCACCGCACCGTGAACCCGGAAGACTTCGAAAACGCCGCCTTTCACATGCTCTGCGCCGCCCGCGTCGATGGATTCAAGGAAGCCCAAAAAAAGCTGATCCCCATCCGGGACGACACGCGCGTTCCCATGAGCCAACTCCATGCCCTGTGGAAAGGCGAAGGGTCGGTCGAGAACGTCCTCAACGCCGCCGGCAGCAGTCGCGGCGGCACGTTCTACGCCTATCTTTATTTGGCCCTATTCGAAGAAACCCGCGGTGATACCGGCAAGGCCAAAACCTATGCCCGCCGCGCCGCCGAACTCGCCCCCCAGGACTACATGGGCGATGTCGCCCGCATCCACGCAAAATTCGGCACCCCGGCACTGAAGAAGTAGAGCCGCGTCCAGGATTGGCAGCGGGAGATGGCGAAAACATTCAACTTCTCGCTGCTCCGCAGACTCTTCCTGACCAGTTTCACGCTGGCGGTCCTCCGTTCCCGGGTGGCTGTTTAGAACGCCCGCACCGGCAACGAATACGGCGTCACCGCTACGCCATCCACCGTCACAACCAGCGGCTGCGTCCCCTGCGGCACCACCGTCTGTATCGTGAACTGCAACTGCAGGAACCCGCCGGCGCCCGGACTTACCGTCAGCAACCGGTGGTCAATTCCGCCAATCGTCATCGTCACCTTTGGCTGCGTTCCGGCCGCCGCCAAATTCTCCGGCAATCCGGTAACCAGCAGATTCATCAACTCCCCATACCGTGCCGGTCTGTCCGCCGTAATCGGTATTCCAAAACCAGCCGTCACCGACACGATCACCACCTGCTGCTGTGCCACCGTCACCGCCAGCGGCAATGCCGCATCCCCGCCCGACTGCAACCGTAACACCGCCACTCCGGCCGCCAATCCGCCCGGTACCGTGAACGTCACAACCGATCCATTCACGCCCACCACCTGCGCCGGCAAGTCGTTCACCGTCAATTGCAACGGCGTCAGCCCCGAAATCGCCAGGCCGTTCACCTGTATCGTCGCCGTCGTCCCCGCAATCAGCCCCGCGCCCGGAACGCTGATCCAACCGGTCCGCGTCGAGCTCACCTGCAATGCCCCGTTGTACGTCGTCAACCGCAGGCCATTCAGGATGGTGAAGTTATAACTGTTCCCCGCCGCGCCGGGCGCCACCCAGATATTGGCCAACGCCCGGTTTGGAGTTGGGAACCACACGCGCCGCACGTCAATATCGGGTGAGCCAAACCCGATCGAAGTCGACCCCTCGGCAAAGTTCGCGCCCGTAATTTCCACCACAGATTCGGTGCCTGCCGGTAGTGTCGAGGCCGATAACCCCACTGCGGCCGGCTCATTGACGCTGGCCGCCAAACTCGCCGCCGACTGGGTGAACAAGCTGCTTTGCCCGTCGGATCCGAACGCCACTACATGCATCGTCGCACCCGGCGAAGCCACCGACGCCGTCACCGTCAGCCGCCCCGTCTCCTCATCAAAGGACCGGAACGTTCCCAATACTCCATCAAACGCCACCCGCGTCGACGAATTGAACCCGCTGCCCGACACCACAACATCCGTCGCGTCCAGACGTGAGACGCCGTTTATCCGCGGAGCCGCCCGTTCCACCACACGCAAACCGTAAGGCAGCACATACAAATCGTTGTTCCTCGAAAAGTACAAATGGACCGGACCCTCCCTGGCGAACTGTCCAAACTGAAAGTCGGTCTGTATATAGGATTGCGGCGCCGATGCGTAGGGCCGAATCCCGTTCACCGGCACCGAAACCGTACCGCTGATCGATCCAATCTGCAAGCCCGCCTGCAACACTCCGGCGCCTGTCATCACCACCAGATTCCTCGCCCCCGAAGTGTACACATGCGCTGGTTTCACCGCGAGTTGCCCGGGAAAGCTATACGTCTGCACGGAGTGGATCGCCGTCGGCGCATTCCGGCGAGTAACGGTGAAATTCATCCCCTCAACCGTTGCGTTCGCCGTGACCGTAATGGCCGCGAAAGGTACCCGGCTCGCGGGGTAAAATACCGTGTCAAACTGCTGCCCGCCCGCCATCGCGCGGCCCGCGCCGTCCACCGGCAATACCACATTACCCGGCGTCGCCTCGCCCTGCAATGCCGGAGGCAGCGGATGCGCGTACAAAAAATACTGCCCGGGAACCAGCCCTTCAATCCGATACGTTCCGTCGGGATGCGTCATCGTTCCGATCGCCGCGCCGCCCGGCGTCACGGCCACGACGCTCGCCAACCCCATTCCTTCCGTTCCGCCAACCGTTACCCGTCCCGCCACCGCTCCCAGCCCTTCACGGAATGCCCGCGTCGGGTACAGCAACGACAACCCCGCCACGTCGTCCGGAAAAATCGGCCGGATCTTCGTCGTCCCCCGCGTAATTTCGGTCGCCATCGCGCCCGATACGAAGGAATGCTGCAATCCCAACGCATGACCAAACTCATGTACCGCTGTCAGAAAATACTGCTCACTCCACGATGGCCG
>CAMDKT010000145.1 GCA_945900935.1 Candidatus Sulfopaludibacter sp. SbA3
ACTGACAATCTTCGGATCTTTTGGGCAAATACTTTTTCCAGCGCCTTGCCTCGCCGACCGCTCCCTTGTTGGGTGCCTTAAATCGCCGACGAGAAACATCTCCAAATGTGGAAAAGTATGTGGCATTAGGGCAAAGGGCCGAGGTTGACTTGATCGAGGCCGGGGAATTCGGATTGCGCTTGGGCCGCGAGGACGGGGACGGGGGTATTGTCGATACGGGCCGCGATGCTGGAGAGCGGGGCGGCGCGGAGGCCGGTGCCGAAGAGAATCAAGTACGTTTCGGCGCCGGTTATGGCGGTGTCAAAGGGGCGGGTTTCGTAAGCCGATTGGCCGGGGTAGGTTTCGAAGAGGTTGTCTTGCGAGCGCGTGCCGTCATTGGTTATTTGCAGAACGAATCCGGCGGGCGCGCCGGCGCCGCTGGCATCGGCTGTGAAGAGGCCGGGCGCGAGGCGGGCGATTCCGATGGGGCTGTTGGCGAAGGCCGATCCCTGGCGGGCGATTGTTACTGAAGCCTGGCCTTGCGCGGTGGCGGAAGGAATGACGAAGCTGATTTGGCCGTTTGAGACGGCGACGACGTCAGCGGTTCGATCCGTGCCGGCGCTGTCGCGAACGGAGACGGAGCGGACGGCGCCGGTGATCGCGGCGGAGACAACGGCCAGCGGGGCTTGGGCGAATGCGGATACGGAAAAGAGAAACAAGATCGCGCGGGCCATGGAGTTCATTATGAGCTGGGAGCGACCGTCGCGACAACGCCGCATTGTATGCCGCAATTTGTGAGTACCGGAACGCATCTGTAAAATTAACCCGGTTGCGGGCGGCCGCCCCCCCTGTCCGCTGTTTTCCTCTTCGACCCGAGGATTATTCACGTAACGGATATAGCCTAGACACAACGGATGAGGATATTGAGGTTATGCAGGACAAAACACCGCATTCGAAGCGGTTCCTATTGGCGTCGGATTTTGATCAGACGCTGAGTTTCAACGACTCCGGCATCGTGCTGAGCGAATTGCTGGGAGCGTCGAATTTTGAAGAGAAAATTGCCGGGTTGTCGCGAACCCACTTCGTGCAGCAGGGAGCGGAGCTTTCCTATTTGCTGCTGCACGATCCGGAGTACCGGCGCGTGCGCAAGGAGCATTTGCACGAGGTGGGCAAGCGCGTGCGGTTGAAACAGAATATTCCGTTATTGGCTCAACTCGTGCGGAATCTGGACGGCAGCCAGTTCGCTTTCTACGTGATTTCGGCGGCACCGGAAGAAGTGATTCAATCGGCTCTGGAAGGGATTGTCCCCGCCGATCACATTGTCGGCACGCGCTTTCAGTATGCGGAAGAGACCGGCGAAATACAGTCGATTTTGCGTGTGCCCGCGGGCTACGGAAAGGTGGCGGCGCTGGAGGAGTTGCGCGCGCGGTTGAGTATTCCTCATGACCGGATCGCTTACGTCGGCGATGGCAGTTCCGACGTCCATGTCATGCTACATTTGAACCGTTGCGGCGGCCTGACTATTGCGGTTTCGGAGAACAAATACATCACCGAAATCGCCCGGCGCACGGTGCTTGGGGACGACGCGCTGGGCGTGGCGATTCCCATCTTGGAGGAGATGCTCGATTGGCCGGCGAGCCGCATTCGCGGGCTGTTCGAGTCACACGGGCATGTGCTGCATGAGTGGGACACAGCGCGAACGGACACGGTGAAATTCCGCACGATCACCGCGGCGCCTCAGGTGGCGAACTGATGGTGCCGGAGTGGATCGGGTGGGTGGCGACGGTCGCGTTCGCCAGTTCCTATTTCTGCAAGGACGCCCGCACGCTGCGGGCCGTGCAGGGGGCCGCCGCGGTGCTGTGGATCGGCTATGGTCTGTTCATTCGGGCCACGCCGGTGGTGGTGGCTAATGTCATTGTGGCCTGCGCGGCGGGTTATTCGATTTGGAGGCCGGCGCGGTAGCCGCTACAAATTCCTTTTTGTTGCTGTACCATGAATGCAATTGAGGAAAGTTCGCGACTGCGAACGCTTGTCTCGGCGGCTCTTCAATACTGATCCTTCCTAACGAATAAGGGGTACAAGTCCAATGAAACGAATCATTGTCTATTTGTTTGCGCTGGCATGGGCAACCGCTCTGTACGCGCAAACCACCGCCGAAATTCTCGGCACGGTGACGGATGAATCCGGTTCCGTGATCCCGGGCGCGAAAATCACCGCGCGCAACACCGCTACCGGAATTGTCTCCAACACAACCAGCGGCGACCAAGGCCAGTTTCGCTTTCCGCTGCTGCGGCCCGGAAATTACGAAGTAACAATCGAGAAGGCCGGGTTCGCCAAACTCATTCGCAACAACGTGGAAATACAGTTAACGGAGCGTGCCAATATTCCGGCGCAATTGAAAGTGTCGACATCGGCGGAAGTGATTACGGTTACCGGCGAAGTGCCGTTAATCAATACCACCAATGCTGAAGTGGGAGTGAATTTTGACTCCCAGCGCATTCAAAATCTACCGTTGGCGCCGAACTCAAACATTCTGAACGCGGCGCTGTCGGTGCCGGGCGTCAGCCAGCTTTCCGGCGGGAATTCAACCTTTGCGGCCGGCGGTGTCGCGTTCTCCGTGAACGGCATGCGTACGCGCTCGAATAACTTCGTCGTTGATGGCACGGATTCCAACTCGCCCTCGACCGGCGGCCTGCTGCAGGAAATCAACAATCCCGATACTGTGGGCGAGTTCCGCATGATTACGAACCAGTTCTCCGCCGAGTACGGCCGCGCGGCGGGCAGCTTGGTGAGCATTGTCACCAAGAGCGGCACGAACGCGCTGCACGGCACGGCATACTGGCGGCACAACGATAACAAGTTGAACTCGCGGAGCAACATCGAAAAGCGCGTATTCACCGAAGCGCCGTGGCGCATTGAGAACCAGTTCGCCGGCACCTTCGGTGGCCCCATCGTCAAGAACAGGACATTCTTCTTCGGCAGCATTCTGCGCTGGACGGATCGCCAATTCGCCGCCGGGACCAACATAACCGGAGCGCCGACCGAAGCGGGCAAAGCGCTGCTGCGGCCCTTCGCAGCCACTCGCCCGGCGTTGAATGCCGTGCTTGAATTTCTGCCCGCCGCGCAGGCCGCGACCGGCCAAACAGTCTCCGCCAATATCGCCGGACAGAATCTGACGATCCCCGTCGGCACGCTCTCCGGCGCGCAGCCGGGAATGCTGAATGACTGGCAATGGATGGTGAAGGGAGACCATCGCTTCAACGACAAGCATAGCTTGACGTCCCGTATTCTGGTCGACACGCGCGAAAGTATTAGCGGACAATCGGTCCCCCCGGGATTAACTAACCAGTCTCCGGCGAAGCGCTATAACGCCAACCTCGGCGTTACCAGCACGTTGACGTCGAACGTCTTCAACGAATTCCGCATTGGCTTTGGCCGCATAAACTCATCGACGCAGGCCGCCGATGTGCGAGCGCTGACCATTCCATCGATCGAAGTGACGCAATTGGGCCTCACCGGCTTCAACGCCGCCAATTCGCGCACCGCCATCGGCCTGGGCGTTAACCTTCCGCAGGCGCAGGTACTCAACAACTACCAGTTGATGAACAATTTCTCGGTCCTGCGCGGATCGCACCACATGAAGATGGGAATTGATTTCCGCCGGCAGGATCAAAATCAGGACTTTAACCCCCTCATTCGCGGTCGCTTGGCGTACCAGACTTTGCAAGATGTCGTCGATGACACGCCAAACGTCCAGGTCATCAACAGCTTCCTCCCTGGCGTTCCGCGCTGGCAGGGCTACAAATACTACGATTACTTCTTCTATTGGCAGGACGAGTGGCGCGTGAGGCCGAACCTGACGCTCACCTACGGCATCCGCTACGAATCGCCCGGTAACGCGGTCGACTTCCTCCGCGCAACCAACGAAAAAGTGCTGGCGCTGAACAACAACAACCCGGCCTTCCGCCTGGATCGCATACCCTCCAGGGACACCAACAACTGGGCTCCCCGGTTCGGGTTCAACTGGCGCCCTCCCAAGATGGGTTTCCTGACCGGCGAGGACAAAATGGTGATCCGCGGCGGCTATTCGCGAACCTATGATCTGATCTTCAACAACATCGTGCTGAACGTGTTCAGTTCTTTCCCCTTCACGGTGGTTAGCACCTTTCCCGCGCGTGCCGCGAACGGTTTCCAGAATGTGCAGAACATTGCCACGGGCCGCACGCAAGCGACGGTGGCCAACCCCTCGTTCATCACCCGCACAATCGTGAATCCTACCTACCGCGCGCCGGTGGCGGAACAGTACTCCTTCCAGATGCAGCGCCAACTGGCGGCCACTTGGGCTTTGACGACGGGATGGGTCGGGACCAAGGGAACTGCGTTATTTATGTCACTCGACGGTAATCCGACTATAGCCGGAAATAACGTCAACGGCACGGTGCGCGTCGACCCGACCCGCGGCGTCATCCGCGAACGCGCCAACGCCTCCTCCTCGGTCTATCACTCCTGGCAGACCTCGCTCGAAAAACGCCTGTCTAACAATTTTTCGCTCGGCGCGCACTACACCTGGAGCACGTTCATCGACGACCAGTCGGAGATCTTCAACGCTTCCGTCGCCGGAGAAGTGGCCGTCGCGCAGGACTCCTTTAATCGCAAGGCGGAACGTGGCCGCTCGACCTATGACCGGCCGCACCGCTTCACTGCCAACTTCACCTGGGAAGTGCCGTTTCTGCGCGAGCAGAAGGGCGTCGCCGGACAAGTCCTTGGCGGTTGGACCGTGGCCAATTTCACTACCTTCCAGAGCGGCTCGCCCTTCTCGCCGCTGGCCGGCGTGGACCCTGGCTTTCGGCTGTCGGGCATTGACGGCCTGATTGGCTCCTCTATTCGTCCCAACGCCGCTGGCGTGGCGATCAGCGGTCAGACGGTCCAGACCCTGTTCGGCCAGCGCGGCGCACAGGTTAACGTGCAGATCCCGCAGACCGTGACGAACTTCGCTCCCGGCCTGTTCTCCCTGCCCACCGCCACTTCGCCGCTCGGCAACGCGGGCCGCAACATTCTGCGCGCCGACGGTATCGGGAATCTCGATCTGGCCATCATGAAGTCGTTCAAGATGCCGTATCTGGAAGGTCATGCGCTGAATATCCGCGGTGACTTTTTCAACCTGACCAACTCCCGCAACTTTGGCATTCCGGAGGCTCGCATCAACAACGCCGGATTCCTGAATCAGTGGAATACCGACGGCGGGAATCGCCGCATCGTGCTTACGCTTCGCTACGCCTTTTAACGAAATAGGGGCCGGCCGCCACCGGTCCCTTACCGCAGCCCCAGGCCCACAATGACGTTAATCCCCAGCGCGAACAGCATTGCGCCGAGGAATACGCAGACCGGCAGCGTCAAAACCCACGCCACCAGCAGGTTGCGCAACGTCTTCATTTGCAGTCCGCTGCGGTTGGCCGCCATCGTGCCCGCCACGCCGGAGGAGAGCACGTGGGTGGTGCTGACGGGCCAGCCGCCCAGATCGGCACCCGCAATCGTTACCGCCGCCACCAGTTCAGCCGCCGCGCCTTGGGCATACGATAGATGCGTTTTGCCGATCTTCTCGCCCACCGTCACCACGATGCGCTTCCAGCCAATCATCGTGCCCAAGCCCAGCGCAATCGCCACCGCCAGCTTCACCCAAGTTGGAATGTAGCGGATCGTCGCATTCAGCGACTCGCTGTATCGCAGCAACGCGCCCCGGTCCTCTTCACTCCCCAGCAGGCCCTGCTGGTTCAGTTTGCTAATCGCTCCCGTCACCAGATACAAGTCGCTGCGGAGGTGGCCTCTTTTCGTCACCTCGATTTCCGTCAGCGACTGCTTGCCGTCCAGCATCTCCCGGATTTCGGCGCTCAAACCCGCCGCCGCCGCGAACGTTCTCGGCGTCAGGTTGCCTCTCGTTTTCAGGAACGCCGATAGCTCGGCGACAGCCTCTTCACCGCGCAGCGCCGGTCCGGTCATCCGCTTTGTCAAAACCGTTTCCGCCGCCCGGGTCACTGTTGTCACGTTTTGAATCGACGCCGGGTCCAGGGCGAGGTTCAGCGCGAAACTGCCGGGAATAATTCCAATGAGGATCAGCAAAATAAGACCCATGCCTTTTTGTCCGTCGTTGGAGCCATGGGCGAAACTCACGCCCGTGCACGTCAGGATCAGGATACAGCGCATCCCGAATGGCGGCGGCTGCCCTTTCTTCGGTTCGCTGTAGAGTTCCGGCCGCTTCACGAAAGCCTTCAAAGTCAGCAGCAGCGCCGCGGCCGCCACGAAGCCGATGACGGGGGATATAAGGAGCGACGCTGCCACCTCACCCGCCTTCGCCCAGTTCACTCCCTCGCCGAAGCGGCTGCCGCTTTTCAACATCGCGTTGGCCAGACCCACGCCCATAATGGAGCCGATCAGCGTGTGCGAACTGGACGCCGGAAGGCCGAAATACCAAGTCCCCAGGTTCCAGATAATCGCCGAGAGCAACAGCGAGAAAACCATCGCGAATCCGGCCGCGGACCCGACGTTGAGAATCAGTTCCACGGGAAGCAGCGCGACGATGCCGAAGGCCACCGCGCCGCTCGAAGACAACACGCCGAGAAAGTTCCAGATACCCGACCAAACCACCGCGTACGTGGACTTCAGCGCGTTGGTGTAGATGACCGTGGCCACCGCGTTCGCGGTGTCGTGAAACCCGTTGACAAATTCGAATGCGAGCGCTAATGCCAGCGCCAGGAAGAGAAATACGCTGGACGTCAAGGAGATGTCGCTGAGCATTTGTGTGGTCCGGTGTAGACGCCCAATGATACCGTTCTCAGGTTACGATTGGATGACAGGGGGGCAGCAGCAAGTGCTTAACCGAATTGGGGAAACGCACCGGCTCGCTTACGCTCGCGGCTCAGTATCTCTTTCGGAATCAGCGCAACCGTTTCCGAGCCACGACCGTCAGGGAGTGGTTTCGGCCAGAATCCCCAAAACGGTTACGCACCCGGCCGGCAGTGGCGGGAATGTTGTAATAGCGGCAAAATAGTCAAATGCACCGCCGCGCTTTCCTGCCGCTGCTTTCGAGCCTTGCCTTTGGCCAGTATGAAGAGAGTAAAGGCGACGTGCCGTGGGTGCCGACGCCGGACGAAGTGATCGACACGATGTTCCGCATGGCCAAGCTGACAGCGCGCGATGTCGTCTACGATCTGGGGAGCGGCGACGGCCGCGTTCTTATCTACGCGGCCAGGAAGTTCGGCGCGCGCGGTGTTGGCGTTGAGATCGAAGGGCATCGCGTGAAAGAGGCCCGCGAAGCTGTCGAAAAGGCCAGTCTGAATGACCGCGTTCGCTTCATCGAACAGGATCTCTTCAAAGCCGATATTGGCGAGGCCACCGTCGTCTTCCTCTATCTCTTCACCGCAGTCATGACGCGTCTGCAACCCAAGCTTTTATCCGAGTTGAAGCCGGGCACG
Organism: Candidatus Sulfopaludibacter sp. SbA3; assembly: GCA_945900935.1. Taxonomy (GTDB): domain Bacteria; phylum Acidobacteriota; class Terriglobia; order Bryobacterales; family Bryobacteraceae. The sequence goes on from CAMDKT010000145.1 coordinate 7,449, forward strand.
CGCGTCGTCGCCTATCAGTTCAACGGCTTCAAACATTGGAAGCCGAAGCACGGCAACAACAGTCACCCCTATCCCGCGTATTTATGGATCGTCCCTAATCGACGGGCTTAGTCGGCGGCGTTAGAAGTTCCACTTTGTCCAACGGCTTGCCGTCAATATCCACCGTGCGAATCGGTAACCTCCCACACGTGGTTTCGCCCTTCGGCCTTCTCCAGCCCCGGCACCGGCACCGTCCGCGTTTCCACTCCCCAATCGTCGTCCCCTCCTTGGCCGCTTTCGTCGTTCCGTAGTCCGAAAAGTGATAGGCGGCGAAGACAAACTGCTTCGATTTCCGCGCCGCCAGATCGCCCTTCAGCCACTCGGTCTGCGGCACGGCAACCGGATTCGTATGCGCCGCATCTTGAAAGTTTCCCTGCACGCGGCTGTCCCCGATAACGTCACTCCTAAGCAGAGGGTTGCCCATGCGTTTCGTTCTGCTCGGACTTGGCCTCGGAATTATGCTTCCCGCCGGCGTCATTCAAGGCGTCGCCCTCGAATGGGCATCCGGCAAGCCGCTCTCGCGAACCATCATTCATCTGCAACCGGTCCCCGCCAGCGGCAAGCAACTCAAGCCGCTGCAGGCGCGCGCTGGACGCTCCGGGCAGTTTCAATTCCTGTCTGTGCCTGATGGCCTATATCTCCTCGAAACGCAGCGCGAAGGCTTCCTTCCGGCCGCGTATGGCCAGCGCCGTCCCACCAGTTACGGTACGCCAATAGCGGTTTCGAGAGACTCCGCGCTATTCGCCGAACTGCGACTGCATCGGATGGGCGCCATCACCGGAACGGTGCTCGACGAAAACAGCGTCGGCCTGCCGCGCGTCAATGTCGTCGCCTACCGGGCCCAATTGCCGCTCCGGGTCGCCGGACGCGGCGTCGCCGATGACAGGGGCATCTATCGCATCTCCGGGCTTCCAGTCGGTAAATATTGGGTGCGGACCGTGTCGCACGCGCTTGATGACGGCACCGGACTGCTTCCGGTTTTCGGCCCCGAAAGCCGCGAGCCGCGCGACGCAATTGTCCACGAGGTGCGTTTCGATAACGACACCACCGACGCCAACATTCGTCCCGAGCCCGGCACCCTCTCTTCGCTCTCCGGCGTGATCGCTTGCGATCATGGGGTTGACACGCCCGTCATCGTCACCCTCTCCTCCGAATTCTCGCGCCAAACCACGCAGGGTGCCTGCGCAGGCGTCTATTCCTTCGCCGGCCTCGCCCCCGCCATGTACGAAGTCTTTGCCAACTACGCCGACGGCTCCGGTTCCGCATTCGCCGAACGCTTCATCGGGCAGAACACGCAGATGCCATTGCAGGTCGTCTCCACCGCCCTCGTCAACATCGCCGTGCGCCATGCGGCGACGCGCGCGCCCCTGCGCCTTCCCGTCACCCTGACCGGGCGGCGCGACGATCTTTCCGGCGCTGAACCCACCCGTGAAATTCCCCTCCCGGCGGCTCGGCTCGGCGCCGGCTACTGGGAGTTCACCGCGGCCGTTGGCCCCGCGCACTATGTCAGGTCCATCACCACTGACAGCGGCGACATTCGCCGGACCCGCCGCGCCACCCGCCGCTTCGAGTGGTTTGGCGTGTATCTGGAACCCTTTCGCTCCGGTGACCGAATCAGTATCTTCGTCTCTGATCGTGCCGCCCAGTTGAGCGGTGTGGCGACGCAGGAAGGGAAGCGCGTTCCAGGAATCCCCGTGTTCCTTTGGCCGGTGAAAGAAGAGACGCGCCGCATGCTCGGCGGCACGAGGCAGGTGTTAACCGACGTCGATGGCCGCTATCAATTCACAGGCTTACCTCCGGGCGAGTATCGCGTTTTGGCCACCATGGATATTCGCGAGATCGGCGCGGACGTTGCGGAAGAGGCCAAGGCCAAGGCCATCGATCTCACCGAGGGCCAGTCCGTTGAGAGGGAGCTATCCGTGTGGATAGCTCCATAGCCCTGATTATGGCGTGACGACGAGTGACGCCGTCGATGACGACGTCAACCCATTCGCGCTCAACGTCAATTTTAGCGATGCCGTTCGACCGCTCCAGGAAAGCGGCGTGGCGATCGTCAGCCTGTAGTTGTTCGGGCCCAAGGGAGAGATTCCAACCGGGGCCGCTCCCAGCATCCCGCTTAGCGAAAATTGCATCGACCTTAGCGGCGTCGAGGAGGCGATCACGAAATCCATCGCCGCCTTGGTCCCCGCTTTTACGGAATATTGCGCCGCCGTAAAAGCCAAAGTCAAACTGGCCGGCTTGTCCACGGTGACCGTCACCGCCTTTGATACCGACGTAACCGGCGTGCCGCCCGTCGCCGCCAGTCCGATCACGGCAGACCCGCCCGCCGCCGTCGTCGCGACATTGACAATTAAACTGCCTGTCGTCTGTCCGCTGGCGATCGTCAACGGAGCCGCCGTAATCCCGGCGGACAGCGTTTGCGGCGTAACCACCACCGCGCCTGTGAACCCCGCCGCGCGCGTGATGGCCACGGCTACCGTTCCGGAAGTGCCGGCCTTTATCGCCGCCGCCGGGGCCGTCGCGGTAAAGCTGAACAGCGACGACGCCTGCACTCTCAGCGTCAGTGAAACCGTGGCTTTGTAAGTACTCGCCGTCAACGTCGCCGTCAAGTTGTAAGTTCCCGCCGCCGTCGTCGCGGCATTGACAATTAAACTGCCTGTCGTCTGTCCGCTGGCGATCGTCAACGGAGCCGCCGTAATCCCGGCGGGCAGCGTTTGCGGCGTAACCACCACCGCGCCTGTGAACCCCGCCGCGCGCGTGATGGCCACGGCTACCGTTCCGGAAGTGCCGGCTTTTATCGCCGCCGCCGGGGCCGTCGCTGTAAAGGTGAACAGCGGCACCGCCTGCACAATCATCGTCAGTGTAACCGTGGCTTTGTAAGTACTCGCCGTCAACGTCGCCGTCAAGTTGTAGGTTCCCGCCGCCGTAGCGCCTGTCGTCGTCACGTTGACGTTCACGGCCGGACCCGTTACACCCGCGGGCGCTCCCGTTATCGCGATGGTGCCGCTTCCCGTCACGCCTCCACCACCTCCCGGCAGTAGCGAATACGCCGTAGCCTGACCCGCCTGAATTGTTCGCGATGACGGCGTTGCCGACAACGTAGCAGATGGCGTCGCGCACCGCCGGATTGCCTTGTAAATGTTCAACCGCCCGCCCGTTTCCGTCTTGCCGGCCAGGCCTGGAACCGCGTCCACGGATGCCAGCAGATGCTGCCGTAGCGCCGCCGTATTCGCCGTGCATGTAGACAGCAATAATGCCGCCGCGCCCGCTACCATCGGCGTTGCCATTGACGTTCCGCTCAGCATTGCGTACTGTCCGTCCAAATACGTTGACGCAATCGAAACGCCCGGCGCGCCCAAATGCACTTTCAATCCATAATTCGAAAACGATGCCAGCGCGTCGGCTTGGTCCG
>CAMDKT010000146.1 GCA_945900935.1 Candidatus Sulfopaludibacter sp. SbA3
GCCGCTTCGAGGGCTGGAATAGCAAGGGACGGCTTCCGAGCCGAGGCCGTCCCAACTCTCAATTCAGACCCGTCAGACATTAGCTTATTGAAAGCCAAAAATGGTCTTGACAATGGGGTCCACTTTATTTGGCCTGTTTCTCCCAGACTCGGGAAGAACGGGTTTCGAAGGCCGCGGAGGCATTGCGCGATAAGCTGATTGCGCAGCGGCGGGACTTTCACATGTACCCGGAGTTGTCCAACCGCGAAGTGCGCACGGCGCGCGTGGTGGCGGAAAAGCTGCGGGCGTTGGGACTGGATGAAGTGAAGACCGTCGTTGGCAAACACGGCGTCGTGGCGTTGTTAAAAGGAGCCAAGCCGGGGCCGGTGGTCGCATGGCGCGCCGATATGGACGCGTTGCCGGTGTTTAGCAGCAGCGACAAGCCGCATAAGTCGAAGAATGGCGGCGTGCATCATGCATGCGGGCACGATGCGCACATGGCGATCGGCCTGGCGACGGCGGAGCTGCTGGCGGGCATGCGCGACATCATTCCGGGAACCATCAAGTTCATTTTTCAACCGGCGGAAGAGGGCGCTCCGCGCGGGGAAGATGGCGGTGCGGCGTTGATGATCAAAGAAGGGGCGCTGGAGAATCCGCGGCCAGCGGCGATCTTCGGGCTGCATGTTTTCAGTACATATCCTTCGGGTACGGTCGGGTATTCGTCCGGGCCGGCGATGGCTTCGTCCGATAGTTTTTCCATTACGATTCGCGGCAAACAGGTACACGCGGCCATGCCGCACATGGGCATTGACGCGATCTCTGTCGCCGCGCAATGCATCTCCGCGCTGCAGACGATTCGCAGCCGACGCATTGATCCGATGGAGGGAATGGTGCTGAGCATCGGCTCGATTCACGGCGGGAACCGGAGCAATATCATCACCGGCGAAGTGAAGATGGAAGGCACGATCCGGACGTTCAGCGAAAGTACGCGCGAAGGCGTTCGCACCATGATGAAGCACACGCTCGCCGGGTGTACGGCGGCCGGCGACGCGAGTTTCGCGCTGGATTTTGACGGGGCGAATTATCCGGTGACGGTGAACGACGCGGCGCTGACCGCGGAGAGCTTGCCCCAAATGCGCCGGGTGCTGGGCGAGGCGAATATCATCGCGACGAAGCCGGTTACCGGCGCGGAAGATTTTAGCTACTTCCAGAAGATCATCCCTGGATTCTTCTGGTTTCTCGGCGTTAAAAACGAAAAGCTCGGAATTACGGGCGCGCATCACACGCCGGAATTTGACATTGACGAGGCGGCGCTGCTGCCGGGAGTTAAGTTGGCTTCGAATCAGTTGCTGGACTATTTGGAGCGGCACCGGTAGGCGCGGGCGCGTGAAACCAATTACGGCCGATGAACTTATCGAAAATCTCGGACGCCGCAAAGAAGCCTTCGTGCAGCAGCACACGTAACCCTTCGACAGCGTCGCAGGATTTCCTGGCCAGGGACACTGGCGGCGGGATTTCGAGGCGGCCCTGCTGCCGGGACTTACGTTGGCTTCGAATCAGTTCCTCTATTACGTCGAACGCCACCGGTAATGCTTCTCTTCTTCGCGGAGATCGTCGGGACGACGGTTTCGCGTTTCAATTTTGACGGCACCTTCTTCGCCTGTGCCACGGCATCTTGCACGTACTTTCGCACAAAAGTCCGCTCGATGTCGGCAAGCGAGGAGATGCGGATGTGACGAATCGATTGTCCTTCACCCCGGAGAATGCGGGCCGGGTCGGTGAGTTCCGACCCTTTGTTGAAGCCGAGGTTCACCCAGCCGGAATAAGCGACGATGTGGATAAACGAATCGTTGGGCTGGCCGGTGAAAGTGAATCCGGCGGCCACGGCGTTGAGGGCGTCGTAGATGAGCTCATACGCCTCCGGGGCCTCTTCGACGACAATGGCGCGGAGGGCAACGGCGAGATCGGCAATGCGCGGTTCGAAGGCGGCCAGGGAGGCGAGGTATTCTTTGCTCGGCGGCGGAATCATTTTGCGACCTCGACAGCGAAGACGTACGTGTCGCCGAACATATTGGAACGGAAGACGACCCATTTTTGATCGGGCGTGAAGCTGACGTTGGGCTCCAGGCGGTACTGATGCTTGGCCATGTTGACAAGCTTTTCGGCACGCAGCACGCCGGTTTGCACGAAGGCTGGATCTTTCAATCCCTGGTCCTTGCGCTCCTCCGGGCGGAAGAGGTAGATCCACTGACCGTTTTTCGCCCGCGCGACCTGGCCGGGGTCACCGCCGTCGCCGCATAGCAACGTGCCGTCTTTGGAGACGTTGAAATGGATGGACCATTCGTCGCGCTGCAAGTGATACCAAGTGCGGGCACCGGAATCGACGCTATATTTGGCGAGCCAGAAATCTTCGCCGCGCGGGGTTTGCAGATCGTACCAGATGGTCTTGCCGTCAGCGCTCCAAAACTCATGGCCCCAGATTTCCATGGCCATGGTGCGCTGGTGCAGTTTAATGGGTTTGGATCCGTCGGTACGAATGCTCCAGAGGCGGTCGACTTTGTGCCAGGGGCCTTCGTGGCAGAACAGGAGCAGGCCGGGATCGGCGGGGGAAAACAGCAGATGGTTCAGCCAGTCGTTAGCCTTGTGGATGATCTTGATTTCACCGGTATCGACGCGCATGGTGAACATCGCCATGGGTTGGCGGGACGCCCAGCGCTCTTCCATCATTTGGCCTTTGTTGCGGGGCTGATCGAGGGGGTGGGCCTGCGAGGCGGCGGCGTTGGCGGCGGTGCTGTCGCCTTCGATATATGTCCCGGCGAGCAGGGTCTCATCGGCATTCACCGTGGCGATGGAGCCGCGCGGAGGAAGCGGGCCTATCTTGCTGGTTTCGCCGGTCGAGGTGTCGGTCCAAAACAGGGCACCATCGCGGCTGTAATAGACGCGGGGCGTTTTGCGGCCCGCGTCGATGAGGCGGACGCGGCCCTTGACCACGGACCGGGCTTCGCGCTTTTCCAGGTCCAGAACGGAGATGCCCTCGGGCGTCGTGTAGACGAGATTTTTGCCGTCGGCGGTGTAGCCATTTTGATTGAAGTAGAGACTGGCTGAGCCGGGTTCGTTGGTCAGCCGGACGACACGGTGGCCGGTGTCGGGATCGGTCCAATAGGACGGAGGCGAGGATGGCGGTGTTTCGGCGTGGAGCGCGATCAGGGATAAGAGAAGAATGCCGGTTCGCATAGATACCGAAACCAGAATATCCCGTTTCGGGGACAACGGTTACTGTCCCTTTTCAGGAGTCACGGCAAACGTCGCGGAGAGAGAGACGGTGACAGTGGGGCCATCGGGGGAAATCGCCGGGGCGGAGAGCTGAACAACAGCGCCGAGAGTGGCGTTCATGGCTTGCGCGAGTAACGCGGCGCGCTGGCGGGCTTTCTCCAACAACGAAGGCATGGCTTGTTGCAGCGCCGCCGCCAACTGTTCGTCGGTGTTGGTTTGCGAACTGGACCAGCCGATCCCTTGCGTTTGGGAGTTGGCGAGATTGCGTTGCACGGTGATGAGCTTGTCGCGCATGGCGGCGAATTCTCGAGCCGGAACGGGCACGCGAAAATCGTAGGTGGTGATCACGAAGCCCTGGCTGATTTCGACGCTGACGCCGGCCAAATGCGAAGCGGCAACGCCGGCGGGGGCAAGAGCGGCCAGCGCGGAATCGACGGTAGACGTCAGCGAGGCTTCCACAAGCTGCACGAGGAAGAGCGCCGTGCCGGCGGAAATATTCTGGATCACCGAGACATTAGCCGTGACGGTATTGGGCTGCTGGGCAGCGAGGCCGATGGCGAGAGCGAATCCGATAAGAAAAAGGCGCATGAGAACTCCTTGTAACGTGACGGTTGGCGGTCGCAAGGCGTTACCATCTATCGCGTTACCATCTATCGCGTTACTATCTATCCGATGGGACTCCACGCCGACGAATCCGTGAAGACGCCGCTGAGCAACGACGCGCTGCTTTCCTTTGACTCGATGGAAGGTGTGTATGAATCGCCGGTGGTGCGAAAAGGGACGCTAACACCGCCCTCGCCGCGGCGGCCAGTGCTGGAACGCTTATTGATTCCGCTAGTCGCCGCCGCGGCCTATGCGCTCCATTCCATTCCTATCGCCGACAGACGCCCGCTGAGCGCGGCCACGCTGGCGATTCTGCTGGGTCTCGCGGCGCGCGCCGCGGGCTGGGTGACGCCTGCGGTACTCGACGATTGCCGCCGGCTGGTGAAGCGTCTACTGCCGGCATTAATCGTGCTGACGGGCGCAGGGTTAAACCTGTCCCAGGCGAGCGCCATCGGCGGCAAAGCGCTGCTCATCACAGTGGCGTGCATCGCGGTGGCATTCCTGGCGTCACTGGCGTTTGGACGGCTGCTGGGGGCGCGCCCGAAGATGGCGATGCTGATCGGCGCCGGCACCGCCATTTGCGGCACGAGCGCGATCATCGCGGCGGCGCCGGTGATCGGGGCGGAGGATGAGGATGTGGCGATCTCCGTCGGCGCTGTCAATCTGCTGGGATTGGCGCTGATGATCTGTTTTCCAATTATGGGCGGTCTGCTGGGATTGCCGCAGGATGTGTTCGGAATCTGGGCGGGGACGTCGATTCACGCGGTGCCGCAAGTGGTGACGGCGGCCTTCGCCTATGGCGAGGAAGCGGGATCGCTGGCGACGCTGGTGAAACTGGTGCGGGTGGCGCTCCTGGCGCCATTTCTGATAGTGCTGGTGTTGGTTTACCGGAAGAGCCGGGGCGACGGTTACCACGTCCGGGTTTCCAAAATGATTCCGCCATTCCTGTGGGGCTTTCTGTTATTGGCGGCGTTGACGACAGTCCAACTGATTCCAGTGCTGCAGTTCCAACTGGCAAGCTGGGCGCCGCAATCGGTGCGGGCGTTTCAGATTCCGCTCGCCGGGGTCATGGTGGACGCAGGCAATATCCTGCTAACGATCGTGATGGCGGCGATGGGCATGGAGGCGAGTCTGCAAACAATGCTGGCCTCCGGCAGGCCGGCATTGTTGACGGGATTGGCTGCTTGCTTGGCGCTGTCGGCGTTTAGTTTGATGCTGATCAGACTGTGGCTGTAAGCCGGTTAGAACTACACAGCACGACCGAAAGCGCCACCAGCCTTAGCAGCGGATGCTTCTGCGCCTCGGCCGCTTCCGGTTGCAACTATCCATCGGCCAGATAAAACGCCACCGTCGCCACCGCGCTGATCAGTGCGATCAAGCCCAGCCGCGAAACCGCCCTATCCAAGAGCTTCGGCGGCAGGCTCACTTCCGGCGCTTTCGCCGGATCTTCGGGGATCGAAGAGATCGCCATCACCACGTGCCGATTCATGATTTCAATGGATCCCTACTAAAAAAGATTAGCGAAAAAACGAAACGATGCGGACGAACCATCGGCGCGACAGACGATCTCGGCCTCACCATCACTGAGGAACCCACCCGCGCCTGACCTATCTGTTGCATACCCATTAGATACCCCGTAAAATGGGGGCGTCAACAACTCTTCCGAGTAAGGTGCCGCATGGCTAAAGAAGTACAAATGTCGATCAAGATGGAATTGGCCTTACGGGACCGGTTCATGTCCGTGGCCGCTGACCGCCATCGGCCCGCCGCTCAGATCATCCGTGACCTCATGCGCCTTTACATTGCAGAGAGCGAAACGCCCAATGCGTTGACTGCTGAAACCCTTCGCAAAAGCGCCAAGGGCGAAGACGTGTTTCCCGTTTCCAGTCTGTCCGGGCTGTTCAAACAATTGGGCATCTGATGCGTTCGGCGAGCTATGCCGATATGAGCAAACTGCGCGCCGTGATCGAACTGTTGTTGAGAGGAGTCTCGCTTCCCCGCGAGCTTGGCGACCACCCGCTGAATGGGGAATGGAAGGCGAGCCGCGATCTTCCTATCGAACCGGATTGGGTGCTGATTTACCGCGCCGGAGCCGCCGCGGTTTGTTTTGAGCGCACGGGATCGCACTCTGACCTGTTCGGAAAATGACACTCGCCGAAACCATTGCTTCACCACACCCGCCTGATCTATCGCAACCAGGGCCGCGATTTGCGGTTGACCGATGTCGCCGGGCGCTTGATTGCCAAGCCGATCTAGCCAAAGAGCGAGTTCGTTTGTTACGCTGGCATCTTAGATGAACATCGGGCGGTATCAGGTCGACGGGGAACTCGGGAGGGGCGGGTTGGGAGTTGTCTATTCCGCCGTGGATCCGGGATTGGAGCGGGCGCTTGCAATTAAGGGGCTTTTAGATCCGAAAGCGGATACGGCAGAGTTGATCCGCGAGGGGCGCGTGCTGGCGGGTCTAAGCCATCCGAATATTGTCTCAGTCCTTGACGCCTTCATTTGCGAAGGGCGGCTGATGATTGTGATGGAGAAGGTGGCGGGGGGCACGCTGGAAAAGTGGATGCTCGACGATCCGGCACCGGGATTATTGGAACGGGTTCTGATATTGGAACAGATGGCGGATGCGTTGGGCCACGCGCACAAGGCGAAGGTGCAGCACCGGGATTTAACGCCGAGAAACGTGATGGTTACTCCCGGCGGCGTGGCGAAGGTCTTGGATTTTGGGCTTGCGAAGCGGCGGGATGTAGCTGGAGGCGCGGGGGACCCCACTAGTGCGTTGCGGGGAACGCGTTCGTATATGGCACCGGAGCAGTTGACTCTTGGTATTTCCGGATTTGCGAGCGATGTATTTGCGTTCGGCGTGGTGGCGTATGAGTTACTCAGCGGGCGGCATCCATTCCCCGGGAATACCGAACTCCTGGTTCAGAACGCGATTGTGAACTTGCCTGCGCCGCCACTGGCCTCGGCGGTGAGCGAGCTGCCTTCTGAAGCGATCCGAGTGATCGAGAAATGTCTGGCGAAGAAGCCGGATCAACGATACGCCAATTTAACAGAGGTGGAGCTGGAACTGCGGTGCGCGGTGTTTCCAATGAGGCAGGCGGAGGCGCGACGGTTGGCGTTGGAGGGGCTGGCGACATTGGAGCGAGGCGACCGGTTGCAGGCGGAGTACCGGTTGCAGGCGGAGCACCAGGCAGAGGGTGCGGAGAAGTTGGACCGGGGATGCCCGGAATTGGCGAAGTTGCAAGGAAGGCTGGAGGCGGGGCCTGTTGAGGTTCCTCTCCCCGCAGTGATATCTGTCCGGCCGCAACCGGAGCAGCGCGCGTGGCGCGATTCGAAGGAGAAAGTCTATCAGCCGCCAGCGGTCACGATTGCCCCTCTCGAAGTCAGGACCAACCTGAAAGACGGTCTGCGTTATGTCCGCATTCCGTCCGGGACGTTCCAGATGGGATGTTCGCCTGGAGATGGCGAGTGCCATCCGAACGAGAAGCCGGCCCACGAAGTACGAATCAGCGAAGCGTTTTGGATGGGACAGACAGCGGTTACCGTGGAAGCGTATAAGCGATACGCCGCCGCCAACGGTAAGGCAATGCCCAGTCTCAGATTCGGTGGCGATTCATTGCCGATGACGGAGATCGATTGGACCGAAGCCAAAAGCTATTGCGAGTGGGCCGGGATGCGGCTGCCCACCGAAGCCGAGTGGGAGTATGCAGCCAGAGCCGGAACCACGGAAGCGCGGTATGGGGCGCCATTGGATATCGCTTGGTATGAAGCCAATTCTGGGGGCCGGCCTAATCCCGTCGGGACGAAAGCTCCGAATGCATTCAAGCTGCACGATATGCTCGGCAATGTCCGGGAGTGGACGGCGGACTGGTACAGCGATTCACACGCTGGTTCAGGCCCGGTAACCGATCCAACGGGACATGCGACCGGTCAGTATCGCGTGTTGCGGGGCGGCTCCTGGGGCAACAATGCTTCCGACGTGCGCGCCTCGTACCGCAACTTCTACCGGCCAGCGTACCGTAGCAACAATGTCGGCTTTCGTTGTACCGGGGAACTACCCGTCCCTTGATCCTTTTTCCTTTTCCCTTGTCTCTGTAGTTTTCGAAACTGAGCAGGGAACGGAGGGTTCGGAACCTGATGGCAGGCAGTTGCCCAATGCCGCTTACTTTGCGTAGCAGGGCGGTATTTTGCTGAAGTTCAGATTATCTGCTGGACATTTTCGCCGCCGCTGGGTATAGTTTGTTGGATGGGTCCAACAGAACAATCAGTGTAGGCATTGAGAAGATCGGTCTTGACGCGCTGGAGTTGTTCCAGCGAGCGTTGCCTGCGGAGTTTTTCGCGCAGCAACGAAGGGCTGCCGGACAACCGCCTGAGAAAGGAGCCGGAACGGGGAGCCCAAGAGCTTCGAGAAGGCAGACGGCGAAAAGGAGCCCGGCTCCGTGGCGGGCCAGACTGTCGATCCAGTTATCCATGAATCTAATATTCGTACCAATCGGAGTGAACCGACCAGCCTTTGCATGGGTGGCACTGTGTCGACGTCCACTGTTTGACGCAGGAGCAGGCCCAGACCTCGTCGCGAGGCGGCTCCCAATCGCAGAGAGGGCAGCGAATGCGAGGGCCGGTAACGCCGGGGCCGATTTGTGGGCGCTCGATTGTGGTTACCTTGCTCACTAGTCCTTTGATTCAGCGGGGCGGCCCAGAGTTGCATATACTGCAAGGCGTCATGGCAGTCCTAAGCAGAAAAGAATTTTTGGCGTCGCCGGCGGCGCTGGCTTCGCAGACCGGAAACGCGCGGGCGAAGAACGTGCTGTTCCTGTTGAGCGATCAACACCGGCCCGGCGCACTGGGAGTGCGCGGCGACGTACAGGCGCGGACGCCGCATCTGGATGCGCTGGCGCGCGCCGGGATGCGATTTGACCATGCCTACTGCGCCTATCCGGTGTGTACGCCGTCGCGGGCGGCGTTATTAACGGGAACCTATGCGCACACGAACGGCGTGTACAACAACGCCACGCCGTGGCCGTTCACGGTGAAAACGATCGCCGATTATTTTGGCCGGCACGGGTACATGACGGGTCTCATTGGCAAGATGCATTTTGTGGACGCGCAGACGCATGGGTTTGACTACCGGCTGGACTTCAACGACTGGTGGCAGTACTTGGGGCCGAAGGCGCGGGTGTATGCCGAGGAATTGGCGGCGCCGAATTCGGGTTCGGGGCTGCCGCAAATTCCGGCGCTTTGGGAGGACCACGGGGACCCTTGGCTGGGGACGCGAACCAAAGATGGGCGGGAAGGGTTTGTGCACGTCGGACGGGCGTCGTTGTTGGAGGAGAAAGACCATTTCGAAAGCTTTGTGGCCCGGGAGACGCAGCGGTTTTTGAAGACGCAGGGGACGCGGCAACCGTTTTTCCTGGTCGCCAGTTTTTTGAAGCCGCATGATCCGTTCATGCCGCCGAAGGAGTGGGCGGAAATGTTTTCCGCGGACGATATGCGGTTGCCAGCGACGTTTGGGCGGATCCGGCCGGGGCAGGCGGAAGCGGCGACGGTGCCGCAGGTGATCCGCGGGATCGCGGCGCGTCATGCGCCGACGCCGGAAGTGCGGGATGAGGCGCAGGCGCGGCAGCGGATGGCGATGTACTATGCCAACATTGCGTATCTGGATGGCGTCATAGGCGGTGTACTGCGGGGGTTGCGAGATTTGGGATTGGAAGACAATACGCTGGTGGTCTATTCCTCCGATCACGGCGAGATGCTGGGTGAGCATGGCTGTTGGCAGAAGAGTTTGTTTTATGAGCCATCGTGCGGGGTGCCGCTGGTGTTTCGCGGCCCTGGGGTGAAAGCGGGCGCGGTGTGCGGGACACCGGTTTCCCAAGTCGGATTGGCTGCTACTTTATTGGATGCTTGCGGCTTGCCAGTACCGGCGGGGCTGGATGAACCGAGCTTTGCGCGGTTGTTGCGGGACCCGGAGGCGGCGTGGACACGGCCGGTGTTTGCGGAGTTCGCGCTGGGAACCAGGGCTGCCCGCTACATGATTCGCGAGGGGGATTTTAAGTTTAATTATTGGGCGAATGATTTGGCGGAACTGTATAACCTGCGGGAGGATCCGGAGGAGAAGCGGAATCTGGCTTTGGACGCGCGGCATCAGGGGAAATTGGCCGAGTTGAAGGGCAAGTTGTTCGCCTGGCACAAGCCGGCGGAAAACACGTTATTGTAGGGGGAACCACAGTATGCCACGCAAAATGACGATATGCCTGACGCCGGGATCCATTGGGGTGAAGGCGAATCAGATGGAGACGATTCAGGACGCGCATAACTTCGGTTATGAAGCCGTGCAGCCATTCGGCGATGAGATGGCGGCGATGAGCACGGGGCAGATGGATGCGTGCAACGGGAAGCGGAAGGAGTTCCGGTTGGCGTGGGGGCAATCCGGTTTGACTGTCGATTTCCGAAAAGATGATGCGTTGTTCCGGAAGGATTTGGCGGGATTACCGGCGATTGCGGCGGCGCTGCAGAAGGCAGGGGCGACGCGGGTGGGGACGTGGATTTCGCCAAACCACGATTCGCTGCCGTACGTGGCGAATTTGAAACAGCACGCGGCGCGGTTGCGGGAAGTGGCGCGGATATTGGGAGATCACGGGCAGCGGTTGGGGCTCGAATACGTCGGACCGAAGACGCTGTGGACAGCAAAGCGGTATCCGTTTTTGCATTCGATGGCGGAGATGCGGGAGTTGTTGGGCGAGATCGGCGCGTCGAACATGGGGTTCGTATTGGACACCTGGCACTGGTTTACGGCGGGGGAATCGCTGGCGGATCTGGGTTTGTTAAAAAATAGTGAAATTATTTGCATCGATCTCAACGATGCGCCGGCGGGGGTGCCGGTGGATCAGCAGATCGACAGCAAGCGGGAGATACCCCTTGCGACGGGAGTGATAGACACGGCGGGTTTCCTGAATGTTTTGCAGGGTTTAGGGT
>CAMDKT010000147.1 GCA_945900935.1 Candidatus Sulfopaludibacter sp. SbA3
ATAGTGTCTCAGCTATGTTGGCACGGAGTGCTTACCTGTGCGGTTCGTCGCCAATGGGGTACCGATCAGCAGGATCAGAGGCCGTTGCTCCCCGACAGTTGGTACTGCCGAACCCGCTTACCCGACTGCTGGTTCAGCGAGTTCTGCACAACTGAAATCGCGCGCTGCAATTCCTGAACGGAACGGTAGGTCATACTCCGTCACTCGACCCGATCTTTGCATGGCGTAACTAAGTGAAGGCTATTGGGCCGAAACCACTCCCTGAGGGCGAGTGGCTCGAAAACGGTTGTGCTGATTCCGGAAGCGTTACTGAGCCGCGGGCGTTAGCTAGCCGGTGCGTTCCCCAATTCGGTTAGGCCCCCCTCAGTCCTTAACCGCCGTCAAAATACGCGACGGATAAAAGCTCTGCCGCACCACCCGTTTCTGTGTCACCCGAAACCCGGTGGCTTCCAAAATTTCCGTCGCCGAATTGTCCATCTGCACGCCCCAAAACGCCGGCACTATCGACGACGCCGCCAGATAGGCCTTGTTGAAAAACTCATCCTGTTGCCCGATCAGAATCGACGTCAACTGCCCGCGGGGCTTCAGCACACGGTACATCTCCTCCAGCGTCAAATAGATGTCATCCGTGGATAGCTGTTCGTAAAGGTAACAGCTAAAAATCGAATCAAAGATTCCATCCTTATACGGCAATGTGCGGCAGTCAACCGCCTGGCAATGCGACCCCGATTCCGGAAACTGCTTCCGCGCGTGCGCCTGCGTTCGCGCCGCCATTTTTGGCGACAGGTCCACTCCGTACGTTCGCCCTCCAGGGTTGCTCTTCACAAGTCTCCGGAACATCTCCCCGGACCCCGTCGCCACTTCCAGCACTTGCATTCCGTCTTGCAAGCCGCTCATTTCCAGCGCTGCTTTGTGCGCCTTGCGGTGGAAAAAATAGGTGGAGGCCGGGTACACTCGCGACAGGTGATCATACACGCGTTTGGTTCGCGCCGTGATCGTTTGGTGGAGTCTTCCAGTCTGGTACCGAACAGCAGTCTGCATCGAAAGTGGTTGCGCCATTTTATCTTATCTGCGTCCGTTCAAGTCGGGGAACTCGATGTGTGTCCGCGTTCCTTCACCAGGCCGACTATCAACGTCCATCCTGTAATCATCGCCGAAAAGCACCTGCAGCCGCTCATTAACATTTGAGACGCCGATTCCGGAATTGAACATCGTCGCCAGCTTCGACTCCTCCACCCCCACTCCGTCATCCTCAATTTCAATGTGCAACCGCGCATCCCGAAGCCTCGTCCGCAGCGTGATCACCCCCCCCTCTACCTTCGAGCTAAGCCCGTGTTTTATGGAGTTTTCGATGATCGGCTGCAACAACATCGACGGCACCAGCCGGTCCAGTGTTTCCGGCTCCGTTTCGTTCACAAACCGCAGCTTCTCCCCGAACCGCGTCATTTCAATACTCAAATAATCGTTAATAAAACTGATCTCATCCCGCAGCGGCGAAAAATTTTCATCCTTCCGCAGCAAGCGGCGCAATATGTTGGAGAGCTTGCGAACGACGCCTCGCGCCTGCTCCGGATTCGTTCGAATCAGCGAGTTCACCGTGTTCAACGTATTGAATAGAAAGTGCGGGTTGATCTGGCTCGTCAGCGCCCGGAGCCGCGCTTCGGTCAGCAGCCGCTGCTGCGCTCCCAGCAATTGCTCCTGCCGGATGCTGTTCCAAATCTTCAACGGAATTGCGAAGGCGAAGATCGTAGCGGAATAAATCAGGACCGTTCCCAGCCAATCGGGGTCTTTCCAACTGCTGTAGAGCGTATACAGCAGCCGGTCGTTCGGCAACAGCTTGCTCAACGCCCACCGCGCAAATTCGGCGAAGACCACCACTAGAAGGACGAAAGCATGGAAAAGCGTGACCCGGATGTCGTACTTTGCCCGAAAAATACGGTACACGGTGAGGTCCAAATAGGGCGAAAAGCGCCAAATATCGTCTTTGGACGGCGCCAAGTCGCGCAATAAGCCACCCGTTACACCGAGCCCGGCGTACAAAAGCATGGCCATCCACTCCCCGTTCAGGATGCAGGCGGGGAGAGAAATCAGCAGGCCGCCGGTCAATCCGGTGAGGTATCCGCCCAGCACCCCGGCGAGCAGCGCGCCCTCTAAACCCAGGTCGAGCGCCTGATAGTTGTTGTTGGTCAACACCCGCAACACGATACCGCCGCCGAAGATGACCGCGAACCCGAACGCCATTTGCAGGCGCTGCGGCGTGGTGCGTTCTTCCCTGGTCAACATGCGCAGAAACGCGCTCGAGCGGCCGAGAATACTCGCCAGCGCCGCGGAGGCCGCCAGCTTCATCAAAAGGATTACCAGGTGCTGCTCTAGCATCGCCGTATAATGAGATTATCTTCGCTTTTACAAAACATGGTGGAAAATAAGGCATTTCGATTGGAAAAAGCGGCGGAAGCCGACTTTCCCACCCGCTTCGGACCCTTTCGAATTTATGGCTTCACCGGCCACTTCGGAGAGCAAACGGAAGAGGCCGTGGTACTCAAAATGGGCAGCATGGAGGGGGAACCGCCCATCGTGCGAATCCATTCGCAATGCCTGACCGGCGACGTCTTCCATTCTTTGCGATGCGACTGCCGGGCACAGTTGGAATTGGCGTTTGCGCGCGTGTCGGCCGAGGGGCGCGGCATGATCATCTACGAGCAGCAGGAGGGGCGCGGCATCGGCATCATGAACAAATTGCGCGCCTATGAGCTGCAGGACCAGGGCGCGGACACCGTGGACGCGAATCTGCAACTGGGTCTGGACGTGGATCTGCGGAGCTACGATCTGCCGGTGGCCATTCTGAAGTACTTCGGGCTCGAAAGCGTCCGCTTCCTGTCCAATAACCCCGACAAGATGGCGGCTTTGGAACGCGCCGGAGTGAAAGTGGCGGAGCGGATCCCGGCCATCGTGGAGCCGCAGGAACACGCCGAAGAGTATTTGCGAACCAAGCGGGACCGCCTGGGGCATCTGCTGGACGTGTTCTAAGATGGGACATGCTCCTCCGTGTCTTGATTCTCAGTTTGACTTCGTGTGCCCTTTTTGCGCAAAGCGGTACGATTCAGGGTGTCGTTAAGGATCCAACCGACGCCGTCGTCGCCGGTGCCAAAATTACGGTCATCAATAT
Organism: Candidatus Sulfopaludibacter sp. SbA3; assembly: GCA_945900935.1. Lineage (GTDB taxonomy): Bacteria > Acidobacteriota > Terriglobia > Bryobacterales > Bryobacteraceae. Next base: position 3,167 of record CAMDKT010000147.1, read on the forward strand.
CGACACCGGCCTGCGCCGGGAACTGCTGACCAATGACCAGGGCCTCTATACAGCGCCCACGCTGCCAGTGGGGCGCTACAAAATCGCCGCCGCCAAGGCCGGGTTCTCGAACGCGGAAGTACCGGAAATCAAGCTGGACGTCACGCAGACCGCGCGTATTGATTTCACGCTGAAAACCGGCTCCGTGACCGAAAGCATTGAAGTCACCGCCGCCGCCGCGCTGATCGATTCGGAGACGACGACGGTCGGACAGGTGATCGAAAACAAGCGGATCGTCGAACTGCCGCTCAACGGTCGGAACTATCTGGATCTGGCGGCGCTCACCGCCGGAACGAACCCAGGCCGCGGCGGGCGGACACAGGACGAAGGCGGCTTCTCCGCATCCGGCCAGCACATCTACCAGGTCCAGGTTTCCGTGGACGGCGTGGACAACTCCTCGGTGGCATCCGGCGGCCCTCTGGGCTTTGAGGCGCAAGCAGTGAAGCCGAGCGTCGACGCCGTGGGCGAGTTCCGCGTGGTGACGAATAACCTCTCGGCGGAGTATGGCACGCGCATGGGCGGGCAGGTTTTCGTGAACATCAAATCGGGCACGAATCAATTCCACGGCACGTCGTTTGAGTTCCTCCGGAACAGCAATCTGGACGGCACCAACTTCTTCGCCAATCGCGCCGGCAACAAGAAGCCAACGTATAAACAGAACCAGTTCGGAGGCACGTTTGGCGGTCCGGTCCGTAAGGACAAGACGTTCTTCTTTGGCAGCTACGAGGGCACCCGGACGCGGCTGGGACGCAGTTTCGTTTCGACGGTCCCGGTGGACGAATTGCGCCGCGGGGACTTCAACCGCATCCGCCCGGTGTTCGACCCGGCGACCACCGTTGGCACCGCCGCCAGTTTTACTCGCCAACCGTTCCCCGGCAACATCGTGCCGCTGAACCGCTGGGACCCGTTGTTTCCGAAACTGCTGGATTTGTATCCGCGGCCGAACACCGGCACTGGGATCGTCAACAACTACTTCTTCGCGCCGAACGAGAAGAACGACGTGAACAGCTACGACTTCAAGGGCGATCACAATCTCAGCGACCGGCAGCGCTTCTCGGCCCGCTACAGCAAACGAACCAGGGACCGCTATGAACCGGGGCCGCTCCCGTTGCCCGCCGATGGCGGCCAGGCCACCACTACCTTTCTCGACAGCCATAGCGTGGCCGCGACGCATTCGCAGACCATCGGCGCCTCAGCCACCAACGAAGCCCGCTTCGGCTTCACCCGCATCATCTCCCGTTTCGACATCCCCTACGACACGGCGCTCTTCGATCAGTTCGGAATCAAAGGCATCCCGAAAGTAGCGAATGCCGGCTCCAACAACCGTGGCCTGTCTCGCTTTTCCCCGGCTGGTTACACCGAACTTGGGTCGCGCAGCTTCTGGCCGAACTTCAACAACATGGACCTTTTCCAGTTCACGGACACAGTGTACAAGAACATCGGGAAGCACAATATCAAGATTGGCGGGGAATTCCGCCGTCAGAACATCGCGCGGCTGGCGGCGCGGTTTGCGCGGGGGCAGTTTGCGTTCCCCCGGGAGTTCACGGCGAACCCGGCGAGCCGCGCGGCGACCGGCGACGGGCTCGCCGAGTTCATGCTCGGCCTGGCCGGCGGCGGCACCATTGGCAACGAAAACGGCGAAGACCTGTGGGCGAACACCGTGGCCGGCTTTGTGCAAAACGACTGGAAGGTTTCGCCTCGCCTGACGCTGAACCTGGGGTTGCGATATGACATCTTCCAAGCGCCCACTTTCGTGAAGGACACCGTTTCCCGGTTCATTCCGGACCTTTCGAACACAGGCCCGAATGCCCGCCTGCAACAGGTGCGTCCGGGGGTCGGCAAATGCGGCTGCAAGAACGATCGGAACAACTTCGCGCCGCGATTGGGATTCGCTTTTAAGGCCACCGAAAAGACAGTCCTCCGAGCGGGCGCCGGCGTTATTTATGGGCAGCCGGACAGCCTGCAGATGGGCTCACGGGCGTTCAACCAGGCACCGGACTTCGTGGAGATCGGCTTCGGCACGCTGGACCGGATCAACGCGCGGCTGACGCTGAAGGACGGATTTCCGGCGGTGCAATTGCCAGCGACCGCGGTGCCTGGGCCGGCGCTGGTCGGTGCCGATATTCCGCAGGAGTTTCTGCCCACACAGTATTCCCAGCAATGGTTTTTCGACGTACAGCGCCAGATACCCTTCGACATCGTCCTGACGGTTGGCTACAACGGCAACGGCACGCGGCAACTCCTTTCCGCTGTCGACTTCAACCTGCCGTTCGACATTGCGCCGGGGCCAACGCCGGTGCCCAGCCGGCGGCTGTGGCCTTTTTACACGAGTGTGAACCGGCAATTGCCCGTCGGCCGGCTGAGCTATAACGCGATGACGGTGAAGGTCGAAAAGCGGTTCTCCAAGGGACTCACATTCCTTTCCGCTTATACGTGGAGCAAGACGATCGACAACGTGGACGAGACGCTCAGCAACTCCGGCGTGGGCGCTTTGAAGCCCTGGGACCGCAACGGGAACCGCGGGCGGTCGACGACCGACCTGCGGCACAACTATGTGATGAGCGCGAGCTACGAACTGCCATTCGGGAAGGGCAAGGCGTTCATGAACGCCAACCGCGCGGCGGACCTGGCGCTTGGCGGATGGCAGATCGCCGGGATCGTCAGCCTGCAGACGGGCCAGCCGTTCACGGTGAACAGCGGCGGCGGCATAACGAATGCCGGCGGCGCGGACAGGCCGAACCGGATCGGCGACGGCAATTTGCCCCGCGACCGGCAAAGCATTGACCGCTGGTTCGACTTGGCGGCTTTCGCCACGCAGGCGCAGTTCACCTACGGCAACTCGGGCCGGAACATTCTTGACGGGCCGGGCAACCGGAATCTGGATCTGTCGTTGGCGAAGAGCTTCGCCCTGACCGAGCGGTTCCGCTTACAGTTCCGGGCTGAATCGTTCAATGTCACGAATACCGCGAACTTCGGCTTCCCGACGGCGAACATCAGCGCGGCGGGCCCGGGCCTGATTACCAGCGCCGATGAACCGCGGCGGGTGCAGTTTGCGTTGAAGATGGTGTTTTAGGAAACAGCGGCGGCGTTTGGATCGCCGTAGTCGCGGCACTGGAAGCGCAGCCGGTGGGGCGGCGCCTTCATCGAATTGAAATACCGATTTCGCGATGGGCGATCGGCAAGAGTGTCGGCTCCAACGAAGTGTCGGTCCGGTTAAACCAGTCGCGCACGCAGGTACTGGTTGGGATCGGATTCTGAGTCCCGCTCAGCACGAAAAACAGAAAAATGTTCGTTCGCCGGTGCCAAGTTTCAGTTTGAGCCGGGGCAAGCTAAGCAGCGCCGCCTGGGCCTCTGGAGATTCGGGCGCGGTCCGGAGTAGTTGCTCGTACAGTTCGATCGCTCTCAGCCGCGCGGCCTTGGACGATGCTTTGGTGACGCCCGCGCCCTGCGCGCTGATGTCTTCCGGATCGGCCTGTCCGAGGGACCACCACGTTTCGTGGGCCAGCGCCAGGTGGTAGATTTGTTGGTTGCGAAACCGGCTCTCGGGAAAGCGATCGAGAAAGCTTTCGCCCTGTTTTATGACCGCGAGAAAGCAGTTCGGGCCTTTGCAGCCAAAGTTCGGCAGCCCGCAACTCAGGCGCTGGAGCAACAGAAAAGCCCATTGGCCCCAACTGGTATCGGGATACTCTTTCCAGGCGCGCCGCAGGAGGCTGGAGTCGTATTGCAGGCCGCCGCCGTAGTATTCGAAGTCTCCGAAGCGGACGCCGAGAGAGGCTAGTTGGGTACGGACTTTGGCTGCATTTTCGGCCTCCAAGAGATGTTCCGACCCGTTGGCGACGGAGCGTATGACCAGAAGACTGGCCATGCGGCGGGTGAGGTTGTCGGCCGCTACCAGCGCCGAGGCGCTTAGCTCGGCGTCGCCACCGGATTGGCGTAAAAGCCGCAGCAGGGCAACTCGTGTTTTATGTTCCGATTTGGCGCGGTCCGGCTCCGATTTTGGAAGCGGGCCGGGGGCGAAATACGCGTCCGGCAGTTGTTGCTCGAGTTCCTTCGCGATCGCGGGCGGGGGGAGCGTGAGAAAGGAACGGAACGTCTCGTCGAGGCGACGAATCGCCTGCCGCTGTTCGAGAATCTCGTTCCGCACGGCGATGAGGACCACGCCTTCACGGACACCGGCGGGCGCCACGTGATTCCGGTTGCGGTGGAGGAAGATGGTGAGTTGTCCGGCGCGCCAGGACAGACCGGGGTTTGGCCGCATGGCGCCGATTTCGTATAAATGCTCCGGCACGACGCCCTCGCCGTAGGTTTTTTCCAGCCGGCGAACCAGCAATTGTTCGATTTCGGCGCTGAGCTCGGGGTAGGGGTTTACGGGCCGGATGTCGGCGCGGAGGAGCCGGAGTCGCGGGCTGATGTGGTCGATAGGGTGGTAGAAGGACTCTGCGATCACATCGTCTTTGGTCTGCGCGCAGTAATAGGCGTGTCCATAAAGCCCGCCTCGAAGGCCCTGGGTAGCGGGAACGGGGTCGCACTGACCCGCCTTCGGTTCGTACTGCCGCAGCCACTTTACGCGGCGCAGATCGGACCACATTTTTTCGGCAGTCTGTTCAGCGGAGTTTGCCAGGGGCTCGGCGGTAGTAAGCGGTACCAGGACGGAAGGACCCGCCTGGCCCTTGTAGAGCACCTGAATGCTGGTTTGGCCTTGCGTTTGCGCGGATTGCGGGACCTTAAAGTTGATCTGTCCGGCGGAAACGTATAGTAAACCCGCGGCCACGCCGCCGACCCGCACCACGGTCTCGCACAATTCGGCGGGAAATAGCTGGCGGTTCGGTTCCGCGGAGCCGTTGCATGGTTGCGCCGGGCCGAGGTTCTGGCCGTAGATGGATGCGACTCTGCCGGGTGCGAGCGCGACGAGTTCCCTGCCGCCGCTGGGAGTGATGGAAGCGGCGGTGTAAATCGGGTGTCCGCGAGCGGTGTATCGAGGGGCCTGCGAACACGTGAGGTTCAGACAGATGGCGACGACAAGAAGAGGAGCATATCCGCTGCGCATGTCAATGGTTTGACGTTCGTTTCGCCGATTCGGTTTCCGCATCGGCGATTTGGACTAAACTGTGCTTTGACACGGTTTTAGCCCAACGGGCGCGGGGGGCGCTACGGACGGGTTGCCGGGCTTTGGATGCGGTGGAAGGCGTCGACGGTGACCTGTGACGGCTTGAAGTTGCCGAAGCGGTAGCCCTCGGCGATGCGGAGGGGGGTCCAGCCGCTTTTGTTCGGCTTGTCCCATAGTTCGCGTTTGGCGCCCTTGGCGGCGAGGAGTTCGACGGCCTTCGGGGCGTTCTTGTAGGCAGCGCCGTGCATGACGGTTTCACCGTTGTTGTCTATGGCGTTGATGTCGTTGCCCAGGTCGAGCGCTACTTGAATGGCCTCCAGCACTTCCGGTTCGGTGCCGGCATCCTCGCCGGGAGAGCGGGTGCCGAGGCCGGCGGCGGCCATCAGGGGCGTCGAGTTGTCGGCGTTGCTGCTTTTGGGATCGGCACCGAGTTCGGCCAAAACGCGCATGAGTTCGGCATCGGCGTTGCGGGCGGCCATGAAGAATGGCGTCGCGCCGAGCGTGTTAATTCCGGTCATGCCGAGGCTGATGCGCTTGGTCATTTTGGCGTTGAGGTTCGCGCCTTTGGCGGCCATTTTGCGGACGAATTCGATGCTGGTCATGTTGCCGGAGCCGTCGGGCGAGGGGTCATTGTCGCCGAGACCGGGCTTGCGGACGCCACTGAGGATGTGGAGGGCGGTGAGGCCGGGGACGGCGGCGTTGGGGTCGGCTCCGGCGTCGAGCAGATGGGCGGCTAGCTCAAAGTGAGCATTGGTGACGGCGATGACGAGGGCGCTTGTGCCGCTGCGCGGACTGGCGCGGCCTTGGGAGAATTTCCGGCCGGAGACGGTTCCCGACTGGACGGTTTCGTTGACGTCGACGCCCGCTTTCAGGAGGGTCCGGACGACGCCGATGCGGCCTTCGCGGACGGCGAAGAGGTAGGCGGTGAAGCCGGAATCGACGCGGGCGTCGCGTTCGGCTCCGGCGTGCAGAAGTGCGCCCACGGCCTCGCCATTGCCTTCGGCGGCGGCCCACATGAGCGCGGTCTGATTGCCGCGGGATTCCCTGGCGTTGACATTGGCACCGGCGGCGATGAGGGCGCGAACGGCTTCCACTTTTCCGGTACGGGAGGCGATCATGAGCATCGTCTCGCCGCTGGGGAGGGTCCCGTTGGCGTCGGCACCGGCTTTGAGCAGGAGATCGAGCAATGCGCCGTTGCCGTTGAGGCAGGCTTCCGAGAGCGGCGTTGCGCCGAAGCGGTTGGCGGCATTGGCGTCGGCTCCGGCTTTCAGGAGGCGGCGGGCGGAATCGAGATCGTCCCTATGGGCGGCCCAGTGAAGGTCAGTGGTGCCATCGGGGTTGATGGCGGCGGTTACGGTGATGGCAAGGAGGATGGCTGCGAGTTTCACAGGGATAACGGCTCCAATAGCTCTTTGATTTTGCCCTTGCTGTCGGCGAAGGAGTCGAGACGGACGCCGGCGCGATCGAGCAGGGTGAGGTGCAGATTGGCGAGGGGCTCGGCCTTGTCGTAACGAACGTGGCGGCCGCCTTTGACGCTTCGTCCGCCGGCGACGAGGATGGGCAGGTTGGTGTGGTCGTGCTTGTCGGCGTCGCCCATGCCGCTGCCGTACATGTAGGTCGAGTGGTCGAGAAGTGTGCCATCGCCGTCGGGCGTGGCCTGCAACCTTTCGAGGAAGTAAGCGAAGAGGGAAACGTGGAAGGCGTTGATCTTGGCCACCTGCATGAGCTTCTCGACGGAGCCGCCGTTGTGCGTGAGCGGGTGGTGCGGATCGGAGACGCCGATTTCGCCGTAGGTTCGGGTGCTGGCTTCGCGGGCCAACTGGAAGGTGACGACGCGGGTGACGTCGGCCTGGAGGGCGAGAACCTGCAAGTCGAACATGAGGCGGGCGTGATCGGCGTAGGAGGTGGGAACGCCGATGGGACGGTCAAGGTCGCGTTGATTGGAACCGGCGGCTTCGGCTTCGGCTTTTTGCACGCGGCGTTCGACTTCGCGGACGGTGTCGAGATATTGGGAGACCTTGCCGCGGTCACTGGGTCCGAGCTTCTTCTGGAGGCGGGCGATGTCGTCGCGGACCCAATCGAGGAGGCTGGAATCTTTGTGCAGTTCGGCGCGGCGATCAGCGGCCGGACCGCCTTCGCCGAAGAGACGTTCAAAAGCCACGCGGGGGTGGGCTTCGGCGGGGAGGGGCGTGGTGGGGGAGGACCAGGAGAGATTGTTTTGATAGACGCAGGCGTAGCCGTTGTCGCACTGGCCGACGGTGGTCAACAGATCCATGGCGAGTTCGAGGGAGGGCAGGCGGGTGGCCTTGCCGACGGTTTGCGCGGCGATCTGGTCAGCGGTGGTGCCGAGGTGGTAGTCGGTGCTCTCGGTCCATTTGGCGGTGGCGGCGGAAAGGTAGCCAGCGTTGGAAGTGGCGTGGGTGCCGGGGTAGGAGTTGCGGAGCTCGAGGTTGGTGACGACGGTGAGGTAGTCTTTCACCTTTTCGAGCGACTTGAGAGAGGGCGTGAGTTCGC
>CAMDKT010000148.1 GCA_945900935.1 Candidatus Sulfopaludibacter sp. SbA3
CCCAAGCATAGCTCCATCAACGTAATGGAACTGCTGCTGAAGAAGCTAAACGTCATTGAGCACCTGCGGCGCATGCTGGACGACGCGGGCCTGCGCTGGTCAGTCGGCCGCGTGGCCGCCATGATGCTGCTGCTGGGGAGTATCGCCGCGGCGCTGGTGATGAACGTGCGGTGGCTGCCGCCGGGCTCGTCACTGGTCGCCTTCGCGGGCGGCACAAGTCTGCCTTATATGTATCTGACAAGGCAGCGCCAACGGCGGATGGATCTCTTCGAGGGGCAGTTCCCCGACGCGCTGGAGAGTCTCGCGCGGGCCATGCGAGCAGGCCATCCACTACAAGGGGCGATTGAGATTCTCGCCAGTGAACTGGCCGCGCCGCTGGGACCGGAGTTTCGCCGCATTCGCGATGAGCGCCGCCTCGGCATGCCGTGGAAAGTCACTCTTGAGAAATTCTCGGAACGCGTACCGATTCTCGAGGTCCGGCTGTTCGTCGCGGCGGCGCTGATGAGTAACCGCTCCGGCGGCCGATTCACAGAGGTGCTTGAGAATCTGGCGGAGACCGTTCGCGACGGCGTCTCCGTCCGGGGCGAAGTGCGCGCGGTTTCGGCCCACGGACGCATGACCGGCGGCGTGTTGACCAGCTTGCCGTTCGGTATTGCCTCCATACTCTACCTCACCAGTCCGGATTATCTGCTCGTTCTTGTCGAACATCCGTTCGGCCCTACGATGATCGGCGCGGCCATTGTTTTCGTCATCGCCGGGCACTTTGTGATCCAGCGCATCGTGAGCATCCGCGTGTGAGGAAAACATGACAGAACTGCCGATTTTTATTGGGTTCTTCGTCGTCGTGATGGGCTGCGTCACGGGGCTCGGCTACATCTTCTTGAACCGGGGCGACGGCACCGCGGCGATCGATCAGCCGCTCGCGGATTCCTCCCCCGCCCAATCAATAAAAGACACACTCAAAAACTTCGGAGCCGTCATTCCTAAACGCTCCCGGCACGCCGATCACTATCGCCAACTGCTGAGCAGCGCGGGCCATCGCCATCCGGACGCGCTCGCTACGTTCTTCGGCATCAAAGCCGCGACAATCCTAGTTCTGGTCTGTTTGATCGCTCTCATTTCGCTGATCGTCTCCGCCGATCCCGCCGGCGTGATCATGGCCCTCATCGCCGGCGCGGGCATCGGTCATCTGTTGCCGGACCGCGTCCTGCACTCCACGCACAGACGCCGGGACCTGGATATCCGGAGTTCGCTCCCCATCGCTCTCGAATTGATGATACTGAGCCTGCAGTCCGGCCAATCGATCAACTCCGCAATATCGGGGACAGCCAGAGAACTCAACGGGAGCCACCCCGCACTCGCCGAAGAGTTCAATCTCGTTCTGATGGAAATGCTGGCCAGCCGGAGCCGGCAGGAGGCGCTGCGCGGACTCGTCGAACGCAACTCAGAGCCGGAGATTAAACGCATCGCGCAGGTACTCATTGACGGCGACCGCTTCGGCACCGGCCTTGCCGCCGCGCTCCGCAATCAACTCCGTTTTCTGCGCACGCGCATGCGGCAATCGGCGCAGGAGCAGGCGCGGAAAGTCAGCGTAAAGCTCGTGTTCCCTATCTTCTTCCTTATCTTCCCGGCGATCCTGCTGGTCACACTTGGACCCGCCGTCATCCTCGTCTTCAATGCCCTGTCCAGGATGTTGGCGCTTTAGGCGAACTTCTCCACCCGCGCCACAACCTCTTCGCCAATCGCCAATGACGCCGTCGCGCCCGGGCTCGGCGCGTTTAGCAGATGCAGCGCCCGCCGCCGATCGGCGAACAGGAAGTCCTGCACCAGGTCCCCATTGGGCAGCATCGATTGCGCCCGCACGCCCGCGCCGCCCGGATGAATATCGTCAACCGCAATCGACGGCACCAGCCGCCGCAGCGACTCGCAAAATAGCTTCCGGCTGAACGACCGCCGAATTTCATACAAACTCACACCCGGATACCGCGCCAGAAATCTCCAAAGCCCCGGAAAGCTCAAGGCGTCCCACAAATCCGCGGCCACAAAATCGCGCTTCGAGTATCCTTCCCGCGCGAATGCCAATACCGCGTTCGGCCCCGCTTCCACGCCGCCATGAATCAGCCGCGTGAAATGCACCCCCAGGAATGGAAACGACGGATCCGGCACCGGGTAGATCAAGTGCCGCACCAGGTGTTGCCGTTCCGGACGCAGCAGATAATACTCACCGCGAAATGGTATAATGCGCATCTCCCGCGCCACCCCGCCCATCTCCGCCACGCGGTCGCAGTGGAGCCCCGCGCAGTTCACAAGAAAGTCAACTTCACTGGCGCCGTTCGCCGTTTCAATGGTCCAACCCTGTGCCGATTCCCGCAGACCCGTTACGCCGGCCGACGTCCGCACCTCGCCGCCTTGTTCGATGATCTTCCGCACCAACGCCGCGCAAACGCCCGCATAATCGACAATCCCTTCCTCCGGCACGCGCAGCGCGCGCACACCGCCCACATGCGGCTCAATTTCCCGCATCCCGTCGCCATCCAGCACGCGGATCCCTTGCAGTCCGTTCGCCGTTCCGCGCTCATAGAGATCCATCATGCGCGGCACCTCTTCTTCCGTTGCCGCTACCACTAATTTCCCGCAGATCTCATGTTTCACGCCGTTTTCGGCGCAAAACGCAACCATCTGCCGGATGCCTTCCACCGCCAGCCGCGCCTTGTTGGAGCCGGGTTTATAATACAGCCCGGCATGCAGCACGCCGCTATTATGGCCCGTCTGATGCCGCCCGACGCCGCCCTCTTTTTCGAAGACGATCACGCGCCGCCCTGGCATTCGCTGCCCGAAACGGTACGCCGTCGCCAATCCGATGATCCCGCCGCCGATGATTCCAATAGTCTTCACGAACCTACTAGCGTACCGCCACACTCACCGTCCGCGTACTGCGCGCCCCATTCACTTCCAAAGTAACCGGTACCACGCCGGGCGCGATATCGGCCGGCACCCGCACGTTAAGCTGTATCAGCCCAGCCACCAGGCCCGGCGCGGCCCCTCCATAAAGCACTTTGCATTCGCGGTCGGCAATGCGCACTTTGTATGACGCCGCCGGTTCCGCGTAAGGCGGTCCGGCGAGTTCGCCATCGCTCATTGTCGGCCGCATCACTCCCAACCCCGTTGCGTATAAAACCACGATCGATCCGCGCTCCGCGGGACTGGCGTCGGTGTTTAGGCCGCCGTCCTCGTTCAAAAATGCCCCGCCGCCTTGCCCCGACGAGTTTGCCGTGAAGAACCCCGGCGCTGCCGCCGCGACATTCATCGTCAACAGATTCGTCAGCCGTCCGCCATTGTCCAACTGGACGCGCACCGCCGTCTTTCCCGCTACGTTGAACGGCACAATCACCCCCACCTGACCGGAGCTTGCATACAGCACCGGCGCTGCCGTCCCGTCGAACAGCACGCGGACGCCGCCCGCCGTCGTTGCCACGCGCCGCTGGGCTGTCAGCGTCAGCCCGGCCAGCTCGTCCGGTCCTAAGGCCAGGCCAAACAGGGTAACAATCTCGCCCGGAGCAATCGCGCCTGAGAAAAACGTGGCTCCATTCACCAGGCCCGCCGCGGTCAGCACGCCCGGTTGCGCGAACCGAGCCCGCAGGTCCACAACCCCATCGACAGTGAAGCTCTTCCGCGCTTCGCCTCCAGGCAGATTGCCGCCCCATCCCGCGAACGCATAGCCGTTCTCCGGCGCCGCCGTTGCGGTCACCGCCGCGCCTCCCGGGAGAAATCCGTCCACCGGCGGCGGGTCCAACACCACCCGGCCGCCGGCTGCTGGCGTTGCCGCCGTCAGCACCTGATAGCGCGAGTCGAATTCGGCTGTGATCGTAGTGCCCCCGGCGACCGCCGTTATCGAATGCCGTTGCGCGCCGCCGTCACTCCATGCCCGCCAATCATGCCTTGCCGCGCCGCCCAGCGTCGTCTGCCCCGTTGCTTCGATGTTGATTTCGTGCCGGGTTTCGGCTGCCCATACGAATTGGCGCGGTGACGTGTAGGCGGTTCCGTCCACTTGTATCCGCAGACCGGGCGGGATCGTGGTCACCGTTGTCAGCGCGCTCGTCGAAAATCCGGCCGTGTACGCCAGTTGCGGAGAATTCAGCGTGAATCGAACCGGGTTGGCGCTGCCGTGCGTGGAGAAGAATCCGAAGCCGCTCCAGTTGGTGAACGCGAAGCCTGGCGCGGGTTCCGCTTGCAACTCCACTCGCTGCCCTTCCGGCGTCAGGCCGTTTTCGGGCTCGGGGTGAATGCGCAGACGCCCTCCAGCCGCCGGAGTCGCGGTCAATGGGAGCCGAAAGAGCCGCCGCATGTGCGCCGTGTAGACGGTCGTTTCCGTCGTCGCCGTGACGGTGTGTTCCCGCGTGCCGAAGTCGCTCCAACGGCCAAAGCGCAGTTCCGCCTCGTTTGTTATTGAATCGTCCACGCGCAATGTATGGACCGAGCCTGCGGGCCAAGCGAAGGCCGCCGGCGTCTGGACGCTCCTTCCGTCCACAACCACGTCCAGCCCCGAAGGATTCGACGCGATGACGGTACTCGACGGCTGCCCGCCCTGGACGCGCACAATCGTGTCAATGTCGGACGCCGTCAGGCGGCTCCGCTGCCCGAGCGGAATACCCGCCGGAATCGTCTCCATCGCCACATGTCCGGGTAGCGCGAAACCGCCCACGCTGTAGTGCATAATCGAGTCGTAGGGATAGGCGCCAACGTCATCGGCGGTGGCGATCTGCTGCGCGTATTGGCTCAGATTGTCGCGCTCAATACCGTCTTCGGAGACCCGTATGAACAGGTCGCGGTCCTCCCGCGACTGGGTATGATACAGGCCGAACGCATGCCCGATTTCGTGAATGATCGATCCCTCGGAGCACGTGTCGGGCAGCGTGATGAACTGCCGCCCGCCGATCATCCCGACGCTGGAACTGCAGGACACTCCGTTGCGCTGCCGGAACTGGACGTAGTTCGCCTCGTTCCGCCTCGGCACCAGCCGCATGGGCGTGTTTTCATTCCAATGGCGGATCGCGCCTTCCACTCGCTCCTTCTCCGGAACGTTATCATCGATCACATACGGCATAGTGTTGTCGGTCCAACGCAGCCGTTGCCCGCTGATGACCGCTGACGCGCGGCTGCCCTTGCCAAGATTCTCCACCGGACCCAGCACGATGTCGCCCTGCCAGATGGCCTCGCCTTGCACGATCTGATAGCGGATTTTGCGCCCGTCGATTTCGGATTCCCGCCACTCGGCTTGTCCCCACGCGCAACATGCCCACGCCAGCGCTACAACATATCGCATATAGCTATTCTGACGCGGCAAACGCCGGGATGGATGCGATTTTCGCGGGGCCGCGCGCGGCCGTGGAGGGGACGTCTCTCGCATCCGGCGTGCGTCGGCGCAGCCGCGCGGCGCGGATCGCCTGCACTATTCAAAAGCGGCAAACGCCGAGATCGATGCGAATCCAGCCGCGCCCGCCGCCGCGCAGATCGCCGCCCGCCGCTCGTCCACGCCGCCCAGCGCCAGCACAGGGATTCGGACGCTTCCGCAGACTTCCCGCAATACTTCCACGCCGAGTGCCGGACCATAGCCCGGTTTCGACGCGGTCTCGAAAATCGGGCTCAAGAAAACGTAATCGGCACCCTCCGCCGCCGCGCGCGCCACTTCGAACAACGAATGGCATGACACTCCGATCAGGAAATCCGCGCCCGTCAACGCCCGCAAACGCCACGGCGCCGGCGACCGCGCCGGCAAGTGGACGCCCTGCGCGCCCGCCGCCAGCGCCACGTCAACACGCGTGTTGACAATGATCCGGGGCCCGCGCCCGGTGAGGCCGCGCACGATTTCCGTCAACCGCCGCGCCGGCATCTCCTTCTCGCGAACCTGTATCCAGTCCGCGCGCCGCCACACCCCATCGCCAACGCCGCTGCCATCGGTAATGGCGCAGCGAATCATCCCTTAACCAATCGAAGCGCGGCGGCCGGTATCTCCACCGCGAACCCCTTGGCTCGCGATATTGCCTCCCACTCCTTCCGGTCCACTTCCGCGCGAAAGCCGTCGCCGAAAAGCAATCGCGCCCGGTCCGGTCCCGCAACCGCGTGCCGCAGTTCCATTCCCATCGTGTTCGCGCGCGGATACCCCTCGCTCGCCGTGACGAGGACTTGCGAGGGGCTTACACACAGCATCACCCGGTCGCCCTTCAACTGCCCAGGGTAGTAGACCCCGTTAATCTCCCATTCGCCCACGCGCAACCGGCTGGTGTTACGCCCCGGATCCAGCTCCAAAATCTCGGCCGGCAGCAGATTGTAAATTCCCAGCAGGCGCGCAATATCGGCTGACGCCGGTTCGTCCAGCACGCTTTGCGGGGTCCCGCTCTGTACAATGCGACCCTCGCGGAAGACATGCATCTGCGCGCCCAGTTCCAGCGCCTCTTCCAGGTTGTGTGTCACCAGCAGCGCGGGCAGAGGAAATTCGCTCTGCACTTCGCGTAGAATCGCGTACAGTTCCTGCCGCAGTGCGGCGTCGAGTCCTTGCGCCGGTTCGTCGAGCAGCAACACGCGCGGACGGGCCAGCAGCGCCCGCGCAATTGACCCCCGCTGTTTCTGCCCCCCCGATAACTCATGCGGCCGCCGACCCCCCACATCGCCCAACTGGAACCGTTCCAGCATTTCGGTGACGCGTTTGTGCCGCTCCAGCTTCTTCAGCGCCGCCGCGGCAAACTCCATATTCTGGCGCAGCGTCATGTGCGGGAACAGCGCGTAGTTCTGGAACACATAGCCGCAGTGCCGCGCCTGGGGCGGTAGAAATACTCGCGCGGCGCTGTCAAAGAGGATGGCGTCATCCAGCAGAATCTGCCCGTCATCGGGACGTTCAAATCCGGCAATGCAATCGAGCGTAAGGGTTTTGCCGGACCCGCTCGGTCCGAACAGCACGGTGACGCCCGCGTCCGCTTCAAACTGGACATCCAGCGTGAAGGGGGGCGAATCCGGTCCCGCCGGGAAGGCCTTGCGCAGACGCGCGGCGATCATCTTGGTATTCTCCGCGGTGTCAGCCGGTTGGCCAATGTCAACAGCGCCAATGAGACCGCGCTCACGACAATCACCAGCCACCGCGCCGTGTCTCCGTTGCCGCCTTCCACCGCGTCGTAGATGGCCACCGCCACCGTTTGTGTCCGGCCTGGAATGTTGCCGGCCACCATGATCGTCACGCCAAAATCGCCCAGCGACCTCGCGAACGCCAGCGCCGCCGCAGCCATCACAGGCCGCCTCGCCAACGGCAGGGTCACCCGCAAAAATACCTTCCATTCCGGGGCGCCCAATGTTCGCGCCGCGCGCTCATACGCGTGATCGACGCTCTCCAGCGCCGCCCGCGTCGACTTCACCAGCAGCGGCGCAGAATGCAGCACCGCCGCCACCACCGCCGCTTGCCACGTGAAGACCAATGGCTCGCCAAAAACGCTTTCATACGCCCGGCCGAACCAGCTTTCGCGCCCCAGCACGACCAGCAGATAGTAGCCAACCACAGTCGGCGGCAGCACCAGAGGCAGCGTCACCGCCGCGTCCACAATGTCCTTCCCCTTGAATTCGCGATTGGCCAGCCAGTAGGCAGCCGGAATGCCAACCGCCGCTGCGCCCGCCGTTGCAATCAACGCCACGCGCAAACTCAGCCAGAGTGGGAACCAATCGATTGGCATTGGGATAACTAAAACAAAGTATAGCGATTATGTTTGTGGCTGGCGCGCGGGACGCGCTGGCCATCGGGTCCGCTGCCCGGCCGCGATACCGAAGCCTGTGCCAGTCTCGCTCGCCGAAGTATTCAGGCCCGTCCCCAACCCCTCAGTCCTTAACTCGACTTTATCCATTCCTGCCATCGCCCAAAGTGGCTGTTCATAGGCACTCCGCCGGAGCCACTTGAATTTCTTGCTGTCGCTTGCAAAACATTGACAGCAAAAAATGTTTTGGCCGATGTAATATCGTGTAACGCGAACACAAGGCGAAAGTACGGCGAGTTGTACCTCCCGCACTCCTGGCTCCCGAGCATTGGCGACCGCTCTCATTCCCAAAGTTGGATAAATTGTGTTAGTTGAGAATACACTCTTGTCCAAAACAGCACTTACTCGACATAACTTAGCCGGAATGCCGGAATTAGTCCCCGGTAAGTCGGCCAATCGACGGCACCGTCGGCCTCAATGAGTTCGGCTTAACACGACGCTGCAAACGGTACGCCCTCCTGTGTAAACGTAGTGAGTGAGTGAATCGGTAGCCATCGGTTCTATCACTCGCCTCAAGGAAGGCATCATTATGGTACAGGTTGCCAGCCTGTTCAACCAACTTCTGCAACATTTCCCGAGAACGGAATTCCGCCTCCTCGCTGTTTGGTGTGGGTAAGGACGGGGGTGCGCAATGAGGGCATTCGGTTCTTGGAGGCGTCGGCAAGGAAGGAATCTCGAATGGATGAGGGAGTGCCGGGTTCGCTTCCTGGAGTTTGAAGTTGGAAACGACAATATCGCCGTCGCGGCGGTGGGAAGAGAGCGAAAACCTGCGCTTGGTTTTCCTCGCTTTCCACGGCCCGCCATTTCCACGGCCGATCTTGCGGGCCGAATGCTCTTGCCAGGACCAGCACTTCGGCGCTGGCGAACTTAAGCCGGCTCTCTTACCCACACCAAACAGCGAGGAACCCTAAATACTGATCCCAGTAAGAGAACTTTCTCGGAATAGAGCCATTGTGATAACGGGACACGCACTTATGAAACTCTTTGTGAGGAAGATGCGCGATCAATTCGGAAAAGACGAAGCGGCCAGTATGCATCCCCCATTGTCAACGCGGAAGTGGGAGCGGGCATCCGATGCCGTTTCGGCGATTTAGCGTTCAAATCGTTCCCGGACGAAAATCACGCCATCCTATTGAAGGCGCGGTATTTACAGTTTTTCGAAAAGTACTTTACCGGACACTAGTGATCCCTTGTAGCAGTAAATGGAACACTGATTTTCTTAATGAGTACCGGAACCTTTAGTACTAGGGTGCCGTCAAATGATTTTGGTCATGCACAAATGACTTTATGTTTTAGGCCTTTCATGCGATTGTGTTGGCAGCAGGTTCGGCGCCGCTTGCTGACGCGCACGGCTCGGCACTGCCGCGGCGGAGCTATTTGCCGCCGATGACTTCTTCGAGGGACTCGGCTCGGAGGATTCTGTGCGTCCAGAGATCCGCCTCTGGCTGGAGGCGGCTGTGTCCAAGCGCTTGGCGGCCCATCTGGGAAGCGGGCCGAACTTGTCTTGTAATTGGGTTCGAAGGACGTTGAGGGTGCCCTCCTCGCCGCCCCTCGCAAGCCCGAAAGGATCGCCAACTGTGTGAACACTCCTTGGCGCTGATGGGCGGGAAGTCTTTTTGCCGCCTGGATGATCTCCTTGAGGTGTTCGGCTCCGCCGCGGGCCAGTAGCGCCAGCGCGTAGTCGCCGGGGTTGGGACTCTGCAACAAAACCTGGTAGTCGAACTGACGAATGTCGATTAGACCGCATTCGCATGGGCGCCTTGCCGGTGTACAGCACGACTTGCCGGATCTTGCGCCGATACTTCCGGGCCATCAGGAAGCCGTGTGCAGTATCTCGCCCCCTTTGAGGAGAACCACGAGGTCGGCGATCTTATATTTGACGGCTTGCAACCGCCCTTACGGTCGCGGCTCGGTATGCGGTGAGGTCGCTGAGGCTCGCGGACAGCTTATTATGGGTAGCAGATACATGCGCACCCTACTCTGTCCGCTGATCGCACTCGGCCTATCCGCCGCCGACTGGCCTCAGTTACGAGGTCCGAGCGGTTCCGGACTGTGCCCTTCCTGCGGGAAAACGCCAACCGAGTTTGGGCCTCAAAAAAACGTGTTGTGGAAGACGGAGATAGGCGAGGGGAAGTCGTCCCCGGTGCTGGCGGGGGATCGGATTTTTCTCACCGCCTCCGAGGGCGACGAACTGATTACGATGAGCCTGAGCCGGGCTACCGGGAAGGTGCGGTGGCGGCGCTCCATCCGTGCCGTCAACCGCGAGGCGCGGCACACGCTGAATCACCGCGCCGCGCCGACGCCGGTGACCGATGGGAAGAGCGTTTTTGTCTTCTTCGCCGATTTCGGGATGGTCGCTTATGACTTCGAGGGCAGCCAGCGATGGCAGTTGCCGCTGGGACCGTTTAACAGCCAACACGGGCTGGTCGCCTCGCCCGTTTATGCCGACGGAAGAGTGATCCTGGTCTGCGATCAGGACACGGACGCCTACGTGATCGCGGTGGATGCCGATAGCGGCAAGATTGCCTGGAAAACGCCACGCGATGTGGTCAACGGGTACTCGACTCCGATCATTTACCGGCCGGCCCGCGGCCCTGCGCAGGTTATCGCGCCCGGCTCCTACCAACTCACGGCGTACAACATCGTTGACGGCAAACCGCTGTGGTTCGTCCGGGGCCTCACGTGCCAGCCAAAATCGGCTCCGGCGATTGCCGGGGACATTCTCTACTTCAGCGGCTGGACTCCCGGGAATGACGAAGGGCAGCAGGCGGCACTGCCGGCCTTTGCCGAGGTGATCGCCGCGGCCGATGCCAATCAGGACTCGAAGCTCTCGCCGGGCGAACTTCCACAGCCCTGGCAGCCCACGGGAACGTGGCGCGCGGTTGATTTGGACCGGGACGGTTTTCTGAACGAGAGGGAATGGGAATTTTTCCGCATCCGCCGCGCGTCGCGCAACGGAGTATTCGCGGTGAAGCTGGGAGGGAGCGGCGACGTGACAGCCACGCACGTGCTTTGG
>CAMDKT010000149.1 GCA_945900935.1 Candidatus Sulfopaludibacter sp. SbA3
AAGCGGGTCCGGTCTGTCAAAGACTTGCCCGAACGCTTCGAATGCCTTCCCACGGATCGGATCGGGTCGATGTACAACCTGGTTCGTAAAGAACTCACCGACTTCTTCTCCAACCGCATACCCATCGCGCAGTTCCGAGGCCTCGTGCAGGGTCACGATTTCACTTTGACGATGGCCGAAGAATGCCGGCGGCTGAATCGGGCATGGGCGCTGACGATTCAGGCGGGGATTGAGAAGAAGAAAGTGCTCGGCGGCAACGTGCAGCAGGCGCAGGAAGCGTTTGAGTCCGTCAAAGACGATAAGGACAAAGAGCGCCGCTCCCGGCGGTTGCATTCGTTGTGCCAGGCACGCGCGGCACTGTCCGCCTACGACCAGCAGTGGCAGGAGGAGATCCGGTCATTGATCTGGCTGGTACGGACATGGGCCGCGCGCAAGGAAGAGAATCGCATGGGATGGTTGCAGGCGCTCCACACGGTCGTCTGCGGCACGAAGTCCGATCAGGCTTCGGGCGCGCTGCCGTTCTATGCGTTTCCCAATGAAATGTTGCAAGCCATCGTGGAGCGGACGGGAGGGCGGCCGGTGCAACTGGCCGTTCCGAAAGTCCGCGAAGGGGTGGTGGAAATCGACGAGGAAGGCCGGTGCTTCCTGGTTGAAAACATCATGAGCGACAACGGTACGAGCCACACCAAGGCGACGTTTCTACTGGCGGTGACGCCGGATGGGAAGGTTGTTTATGAGACGGGCCGAGTTCAGTGGGTCCACCCATTTCCGTATGCAGCGGGAACCGGTGAGATTCGCGACGGGAAAGTGACTTTTCCTGGAACACGGCAACTCCCTCAGGTGGTCGTGCCCAAGCGGGTCATGTAACCAAAGGATCCGCGCCGCTTGCTCGCCGCGGATCCACCAAACGCGCTGGATGCAGAACCCTTCTTCAAGGAGGGTTCTGTCCCAGCCGGGCGTTGCAATACGCAACAGCAAAGGAGCCATCGAGTATGTGTTGGATAGCGTTAGCAATTATCTTCCCGGCCTGGTTGATCTGCACCTCTTCTCTCCATGGCCAGAAACTGGAAACGCACAAACAGGGTCACAAGACAATTGCTCGAGTCGAGACGGCGCGGGATCACCTGACCGTCATTGAACTCGGCGAGCCGGTGACGATGGTGGCTGTTGGAAACCAGAGCGCGTTTCTCGTCGAGCGGCGCGGGAACAAGGTCTTCGTTAAGCCGACCGAGGAAGGCGCGCAGACCAACCTCTTCATCTGGACGGGAACGGGCCGCTACGCCTACGAACTGATTCCAGCGAAAGCTGTGGCGGAGATGCATTTCGCCATTGATCAGGAGTCGCCGATTGCGGTGGCGGCTGTTCCGACCGCTGCGGTCGATACGCCGCTTCCGGCGGCGATGCTGACGCAAGCGACACCGGTTTCGCTCTTTGGCGAGCGGGAGACGCAAGGCCGAGTGGAAGTGTCCGTGCGGGACCTATATCGGAAGGATAATCGCATCTATCTCCGCTATGCCCTGCTCAACCGCAGCGGTATTCCGTACCAGACGTCGCCCCCGGCGGCGTGGCAGCTAATTGGCGTCCGTGCCACGCATTCGCTCATCGGCTTGGGGGCGAACCAGCTTGGGGAGCGGATTTGCCGGACGCTTAAAGTAGATAGTGCCGCGCAACTAAATGTCGTCAATGCAGATCAGGCGTCGCGTGTCGAAGCAGGCGGCGACGGCATGGGCTGGCTGGTGGTCGATGCGCCGAGAGGCACCGAGTCAAATGTGGCGGTTCTCCGGCTGCGTTTTGCGGCGGACGCAAAAGGAGATATAGCGGCCGTCGTGATTCTTCCCTCGCTCGACGAAACGGTACGGGAGGTGGCGGATGCGGGAAGAAACGCGAGCCCCGCTCACCGTTAAAGAGGTGCACGCCGCCGCGAGCGCTCTACTTCGTGAGAGACATCACATGGGCTTCCGCAACTTCCTCGGCGATCTGCTTCTTGAGTCCCGCGATCCCTTTCGCAGAGGCGCCCGTCGCCAGCTGAAGCGCTGGGTGGGAGTGCTGATCGGAGTATTTCTGCTGGGCCTTCTGGTTCTCTACTATTCGCACATGCGCTAAGGACCATGCCCCATGCACGACCAACCGACTCCGCAGTCCCGTCCCTCGGCCATCGAAGAAAATCCCACTCTTCTCATTGGTCTGCTCGTTGCGGTGGCCGCTCTACTTCTGGCCGCCGTCGCCAAGTATGTGTGGCACATTTATGACCGGCAGCTGGTTGAGTGGATCTTTTGGTTGCTGCTGCTCGGTGTGGTCATCTACTTCGCCGTCTATCAGGTGACGCGCGCGAAGAGCGATCGCGAGAACGCCTGGCCCAAGCAGCTGCCGACGATACCGGCGCGGGGCGAGAAGGAACTGGTCGAGAGTGCTTGGACGGAGAGCGCGGTAGTGCTCGGCTATGACGTGCACGGGAAACCCTGGCTCTGGAATGACGATACGCGCGTCATGCAGGCATTGGTGCTGGGCCAGAGCGGAACGGGGAAGACAACGCTGCTGCGGAACATTATCACGCAGGATCTGATGCGTCGAATGGGGCCCGCGGAGGACCGGCACAAGATTCCGATGATCATCTTCGATGGCAAGGGCGATCTTGAATTCTTCGAATCGCTGCTTCCCTACATGAGCCGGGCCGGCCGGCTGAATGATCTGCGTTTGTTGAATCCATCGCGGCCCGATCTCTCGGTGCAGTACAACCCGTTCGCCTCCGATGACGACAACTACTCCGCTCAGGTGTCGATGATCTTCGGCAGCTTCGACCTACGAGACGAGTTCTTCGCCAAACACCAACTCAACTATATGGGCGACATCGTGCGCGTGCTGCACTACACCGCGAAGTGCTTTAACTTCTACGACGTGATGGTGATGGCGCTCGACCAGGGTGTGATTGAGGAGCAGGTCGCCGTCGCGCGGACGCGGATTGCGCGCATGCCGGAGATGACCACGCAGCGGCGCATGAACTTCGAGATGTCGGTGAAGAACCTCTATCAGTCCTTTCATGATCGAGACCGTGTGCCGAAGATCCAAGGCCTGCTGAACGAGTGCATGACCTTCCTCGACGACGAATTGAGCACCATCACCGGCCCATACGACAACCTGCTGTCGATCAACGACGTCATCGACCAGGAGCTGATTCTCTTCGTTAGTCTCAACATCAACAAGAACACGGCGCCGGTGCGCGCATTGGGGAAGATGCTGTTGCAGAACCTGCAACTCGTCGTCGGCAAGCGCTACGAATCGGAGACCGAGCGGAACCGGAAGAACCGCCCGCTATTTTCTGTCGTCATGGACGAGTTCGCGCCATTCGGTTATCGCAACTTCGCGCAGATCCTGAATACGGCGCGGGGAACGAACACCGCGTTCCTGTTCTCGATGCAGTCTTTACCGCAATTGCTGCAAGTAGGGAAAAGCTTCCAGCAGGATGTTTCGTCGGCGCCTGGAACCGCGATGCTCCTGCAGACGCGCGACGAGGAGACGGCGAAGTACTTCAAGCAGGCGTCGTCGCAAGTGCCGGTGCAGAAGCGGACACAGCAACTGTGGCGCAAAGACTTTCTGGGATTTGAAAACTTCCAAAAGGCGACGAGCGCCACGGAACGGGAACAGCTTGAGTATCGCGCGCTCGATCATCACATCAAGAATCTCGGCAAGGGAAAGATGGAAATCCTCATGACGGATCCCGTGCAGGGAACGCTGCATGGCCGCTTGCATGTTCGGCCGCCGGGCGATGTGCGCGTGCCGTGCCTCGACTTGCCGCTGTTTCCGAAGTTACTCGGTTCGCGCACTGACGAGCGCGGCGCACACCTTCGTTTCAAAGATCAAAAGCTCGCGGCCACCATCGTGATTCCGCGGCGATAGGAGATGGCATGTTCGCAAAACGCATGAAAGAAATAGCGCTCACGCTTGGCTTGGCCGTTGCGCCTTTGTTTGCGCAGGACCCGCAAATCGCGTCAGTGCCGGAAACGCCGCGGCAAGGGAAAACGGCGGTACCGCCACGCACCAATCCCACCGGGGTCACCGTCAATCCGGCGCAGCCGTACCGGCCACTGCCGGCCGGCGGGGTACAGCGGCGCGAGACGATCTTCGAGTTCTACATCAAAGCGCTCAATCCGCGAAACATCCATTGGGGTAACGAGATCGACCGCCGCATCGCGATACTGATTGATAACTCGTTGCGGAATCCGTACTTCCGGTTTTGCGCGGCGCAGATGGGTGTCATTGTGATTCTGCTCGGTCTGTGCTGGGCGTGGTGGGACAAACTGCGACAGGTGAAATGGATTGCGGCCGAGCAGTTAACCGACGTGCTCAACGCGAAGCATTACGCCGACACGCACGCCATGGAAGCCATTACCGCACACAACCGGCACATGGAAGCATGTAATCGCGTGATCGAGCAGGAGCACTCCGGTATTGTCGGAGGTAAGAACGCTGGGGAGTGGCAGCAGGAGGTGTCTGAACTGCAAGCGAAGTTGGCGGCGGAACGGTCCATGGTTGCCTCGCTCAACGAAGAAGTCAGTCGCCGAATGCAGTTGCACACCCAATTGGAGGGCCGGGTCGTCGAACTCGAAAAGTCGATCCAGGACCGGCGCGAAACCGGCAATTCCGAACTGCTGGCGCGGTTGCAACGGGCGGAAACCGAATTGGGCAGCAGGAGAAGAGCTAAGTGATGCGCACGACCAAAATCTGGGTGCATTCGGTCGGCAGCGTTTGGCTGGAGAAAAAACGTCCCGATGGGCGCACGTCGGTGTGGAACACGACGGGGATATCGGATGGCCGTCTGCTGCGACCCCGCGCAGTGGCATTCGGTCAGATCTCATTGGGGCGACAGGCGCGACTGGATTGGGCGGCAAAGGGGGAACTGCGGACAGGCATGTGGATTGCGAGACCGCTCAACGAGCACGGTGGAATTCGGCGAGTCGAACTGATTTGTCGGGCTGCACCTGAGGAGTTGCCGGATTGGTACATGGCGATTGTGACGGAGCGGAGTGTTGGCGCGATCCACACTCGGGCGATGGATGAGGAACTCGTGCAACTCGTGTCTCACTCGGCGTGGAGAGGGCGAGAAGAGATGTTGCTGTTGTTGAAGCCGTTCGCCGTGATTAGCGGTGACAGCGGGACGGCGACGCTGATTCCAAAGGTCCACGGTTGCGCGTGGCGAACGGAAGAGTGGGTGACACGATGAGATACTTACCCGGACAGATTGCCATCTCTCGGGAGGCGGACGCCCCATTGATGCGTATGGTTCACAGCGCCGGCCATTTGACCTTCGAGCAACTCTACGCCGCGATACATCCGGTAACCGCAAAGCGATTGTGGGATTCGCTGCGGTGGCGGGTGAGTCGGTTGGTTGACCATAAAATGCTGGATCGAACACAAGTCGCCGGCCTAAAGGGAATTGTGCTGTCGCTTGGAGATTGTGGAGAACTGTACTTGCAGAGTCACGCGGATTTCCTCGTGGAGAGAGGCAGCCGCATTCGCGGAGCTAGAAAGCGGCATCAGATTTGGCATGACGTCGATCTGTTCGGCATTCGATTGGCGCTTCGCGACGCCGGTGTCATCGGCGGATGGGAATCCGAACCGGAAGTGAGAGCGGCAAATGACTTCACGATGAACCACTATGCGAAGGACTACGACGCGGTCGTGACGTTCCTCGCCGATGGTAAACGTGGACGCGTCGCGATTGAGTATGAACGCACGCCCAAATGGTCGAAGGAGTACGCGCGTATTGTTGGCGACCTGGATCGCGACCGGAAAGTGGATGCGTTCTTGTATTTGGTTCCGAACATCGAGATGCACGTGTTCCTTCGGCACGCACTACGAGCAACACGGAGACCTATGTTTGTGGCATTCGCAAGGGAGTTCGCGTTTCATCCACGCACAGCGGAGTTGATCGACGTGCGCACGCAACAGGTGGTGAATCTTGGCGCGTGCTTGACGAGCGCGCCTGAGTGATATTTGGCTGCGCATTGCCTCCCGTTGCCCCATCTTTGCCCAATCCGGCCGCGCTATAACTAGCGTGTTTACTGTATGTTGCAATCCGATATCCCCTGGGTTTGGATCGATTTCCGGAAAATTCGGAGTTCTGGGGTGTTTGGGGAGGGCGGTTGCAGGGATTAGGGCGGAACGGCGCAGGTGGTGAGCGGGGTTTCCGCTCGGTCTTAGGTGAGCGGGGCGGCGAAGAAAACGTGCAGCGTGGGGCAGCAGCACAGAGGGAAGTGAGGATGGTGGTGTCGAGAGTTGTGTGCCGTGTGAAGTGACTGGGCGCGGCCGGATGGAGATTGTATGCGCGGATGGAGTTCCGTGTGCGCCGATTTGTCGTTGCGCGGTGTGCGGCGGTGCAGATGTTGGAATGCGGAGGGTGAGCGCAGGGATGTGCAACTGGTCACTAGTAGTAGAACGATGAAAGCCAAATGGGATGTGGTGGGGTGGGGAATGTCCGCGCAGAGAGATGAGCGGACTTAAGCCGTGTCGGCGAATGCGTGCGTGCCGAAGAGTGGCGGGTGCGGCGGTCGTGATGGGGAAGTGGACTGTGTGGTGCGCCGAGTTGAGCGTGAGGCGAGGTGGGTAGTTCGGTGGCGCAGCGTGCAGAGGCGTGCGCATCGGGAACGCGGTGATTGCTGGAAGTCGCAGCGCTGTGGCGCAAACGGTGCGGACCTCGATGCGAGATGCGGGTGTGGACTAGTGGCGGCGACGACGAGTTGAGATGGGGTGGTGAATGGGAGGCCATTGCGAAAAACTGCGTGTCTTCCAGATGCGCGCCTGAAGTTGTCCCGGTCGGAGCACAACCGCCGTTCGTTGGTCGTGATGGGGATTGCTCGGATGAAATCCTCACTTCGGGTGAGAGTTACCGCTGTTGTCGTGCGAGGTTGTGGGCGAGTGGCACGTAGTGAGGGTTGTTCGGTCCAGTGTGGCAAGAAGTGCACGTGAGCAAGCGCGTGCGTGCGGGATGTTGTTGCGTGGTAGCGAGCACAGGAGATCGGACGGTGCGATTTGCTCGTGAAGTGACGACCGAGTCTGTTCCGGAATTGGTGGATAGTCTCGGTTGCGGTTCCGGTGTGGCGCGGGAGTCGCGAACTTCCGCGTGGATGGATGGGGTGAGTGGCGTGGCGTGACGCATCACAGGATACTGCACGCTACTTCCGTAGATCTCATCGGTGCGGTGCGGAGAAACGCTCGGTGCATCGACTGGGAGAAAAGGACAGTGGCCTGGAAGCAAGTCCGGGTGCAGCGCGCTGTGGTCACACAGCGGAGGTGGTGATGGTCCGATTTTAAGTTCCAAGACAAGGAGAGCAAGAATATGACGTACGTGAATGGTGCGGCGCAGCGGGAAGCGACGAATTCCGCCGCGGTGACCACGCAGACGACAGCAGCCGCGCACGGTGAGCAGTTTTCACCGGAGCGCCGGAAGGATATCAAGATGGCGCTCGAAGTGCCGTTTGATCCGAGCGAGATCAAATGGCGCGTGACGGCGACATCCACTCAACAGACTAAGCGTGGTCCGCAGAAACGAGGGCAGGTAGTCGCGTATGCGGATCAGCGGGCGTACACGGACCGGCTGAATGCCATCTTCGGGGAGTGGGGATGGACGCGGACCTACGATGTGCAGGTTGCGCAGAACTTCGAGCGGAAGTCGCCCGGTGACAAGACGCAGACGGCGATCTCGGCGAAGGTCGTCGTGGTGTCGCGCATCACGATCCATCAGCTTGGTACGCACACCGGAGTTGGTGAGGAGTGGGCGGATGACGAGAATGCGGCGACGCGCGCCGAGGCGCAGTCGTTCAAACGCGCCTGCGCCTGCTTCGGACTGGGCCGGTACCTGTATGACTTCGACAAGGTCTGGGTCGACCTCGACCAGTACAACCGGCCGATCGAGACGCCGCGCTTACCGGACTGGGCATGCCCGGGCAACGCAAAGCGGGAGGTCCAGCAACAGCAACGCCAACCGCAATCGGTCGTGCCGCGAGAGAATGCGCCACGGCAGAGCTTGGTGCAGCAGGAGACGCTCGCCAAGGTGCGGGAGATGTGCGAACAGGTTGGTCACAGCTTGTCGCAGTTCACGCTCAGAACCTACGGCGGTGTAACGGATCCGGCGAAGCTCGGGTTCGCGAAGCTGACGACGGTTTTCGACAAGCTCGGCGATCTTGTAAACGGGATCGATCGATTGCAACGAGCGGAAGCGGCGTTGGGATGCGAGCGTTACGCAGAGATCTGCCAGCAATTGCGGCTGCCGAGCCATTTGGTCGACGACATTCCTAACCGGGACGCGTTGAAGAACTTGCTGGCTCATGTCGAAGGCGAGGCCGGCAAGCAAGCTACACCGTCAGCACCGGAGCGCGCGGCAAGCATCGCCGATGCGCGTGGCCGTCTGCTGCAGGCGGCGCGGAAGGCGGCGGAGAATCCGCGAAGTGGGTGGCCGCGAAAGTTGGGGGAAGTGATTAGCCGGGCATCCGGCGGGACACTGACGCTCGACAAGCTGAAGGATCTCACCGGCGCT
The DNA here is from genome assembly GCA_945900935.1 of Candidatus Sulfopaludibacter sp. SbA3. GTDB lineage: Bacteria > Acidobacteriota > Terriglobia > Bryobacterales > Bryobacteraceae. Next base: position 8,531 of record CAMDKT010000149.1, read on the forward strand.
GACACGCCAGCGGTCGAATCGTTCATCGCAACGATCGAAGGAGGTGCGCACTGAAAGAAGTCAGTCTATTCACGGACGGTTCGTGTCTCGGTAGCCCCGGAGTCGGCGGCTGGGCGTGTCTGCTGCGCTGGGGTTCGGTCGAACGGACGTTCAGTGGATCGGAAAACCAGACAACGAATAACCGGATGGAGTTGCAGGCGGCGATTGCCGGTCTTGCCGCACTGAAGGAACGTTGTGCGGTGTCCGTGTTCACGGACAGTCAGTATCTCCAGCAAGGGATGGATCGTCACGTCGCCCGGTGGCGGACGTCCACCGGCTGGCGGAACTCGCGGGGAGAGCCAGTGGCAAACCGCGATCTCTGGGAAGAACTCGTCCGGGTAAGCGATAAGCACCATGTCACCTGGCACTGGGTGCGCGGGCACTCGGTCAACGAGGACCAGAACCACTGCGATCGCCTGGCGAAGGTGGCCGCTCGAAGTGCGGCGCGAGCGGCATAGTTGGCGGGGCTCCTCCTTATATAGATGCGGTGGATGCACTCCACTGCAACCGTCAATCCCTCTTTGGTAGCCGTCCGGCTACCGTTTCCTTTTAACACCCGGGCAGGCCCGCGAGGTTCCTCTCGCGAGGCCGGCGTGTGCCTGCCCGCAACTTTTCGAAGCCACAAGGAGAATCAATATGTTACCGACAGGTGTGTGCGCGAGCGAAGTTTTCAGCACAAAGAATTTGAATATGCGTCCGACGCAGGATCTCTGCGAGATCATCGGACGCTTCATGGTAGCCGGGGAGGGCGTGGTCGCACACTGGGTCGAATATGCGAAAGGCCTACTGCTCTTCGTCATGGCGCCGGGTGACGACCGGTCCGGCGAGTTCTATGTCTACGACCGGAAGAAGGGGAGCTTCTGGTTGCTCGAGCTCCCCGACAATGTCTTTGGCGGCTACTCGACCACCGAGATGCGCCAGAAGATGCGGGAGTTTCGGCTTTTGGAGCTGGCGGAAAATCCTTGCCGTCTGACTGCGGCGGTGCGACTGGCAAACTCGTTTGGTGATTTGCCGAAGGCGGTGTAAGGAAAGATATGGCGGATCTGGTGCAAGCAATGCCGGAGATGGCGGCCGAGTACGCGCGGTGGTTCGTGAACCGCCGCGCCTACACCCGCCAGTCGGATCGGCCACATCCGGAATCCGGTCGTCATTACTACTACCGGCCGCGGAGAGCGGATGGTCAGGAGGTCCCGCTCACCGGACAGGATCTCGAATCTCACTTGGCGGGTGAGGTCACTATCGGCCTCTACGCCATCAACCCGCGGACGCAACGCTCCAAATGGATGGCGATAGATGCTGACTACAAAGAGGCGGTCGAAGATCTCCTGAAGCTGCAATACGAGCTTGGTCAGGATGGCGTGCAAGCGGCGCTCGAACAGAGCCGGCGCGGCGGCCATCTCTGGATCTTTTTCAGCAAGCCGGTGCTGGCGAAACATGCCCGCCGATACATTCACCATCTGGCGAGTCGGCTGTCCGTTCGCGTGAAGGGGTCTGGGTTGACGGAAGGCATCGAGCTCTTCCCGAAACAGGATGTCCTTGAAGACGGGCAGTTCGGGAATGCGATCCGGGCGCCGCTGGGGATCCATCGCGCCGCCAACCGGCGTTATTGGTTCTACGGCTCGGCCTATGACCTTGCGTCGCAAATGGTATTTCTGCGAGGGCTCAATCGAGTAACCGAAGCGCAATTGGAGGAACTGGTTGCGGCGCTTCCAGAGGAACCAAAAGCGGAGCCTCCGCCGCAACGCTACCCTCCCGCCCCTGGGCGACGGCACTTTCAGATTTCCGAGTACATTGACTTGGCTGAGTGCCGGAAGGTGGGACGCAACTGGGTCACGCAGTGTCCCTCCTGCCGGGAGGCGGGGCGGGATCGAGGGAAGGATAATCTGGCCATTGCAGTGGATGAACCGCAGAAGTATATCTGCTGGGCTGGCTGTACCCGGGAACAGATCCGGGCGGCACTCGGTGCGCCGCTGCCGGTGGCTAACCTGCTTTGAAGGAGATGAGAATGGACCGATCAGTCCGACTGGTATTGCCGAAGATGATGGTTCGGAAACTTGAAGGAGCTGGCGTCTACTGCCAGACCTGGGTCACGGCGGAGAAACAGGCGCGGGTAGACCGCTGGGTGCTGCGCGGCGTTGAAAGCGGCGGCAGTACGAAAGAGGTTGGCCGATACATCTCCTTCTTCGCGCCGGATGGGAAGCGGCTACCGT
>CAMDKT010000150.1 GCA_945900935.1 Candidatus Sulfopaludibacter sp. SbA3
CGCGTTAACTCCCTCTCTATCAGTACTTTGCACGGAATTGGAAGCGCTGGCCTAGGAAACTCCCGCTAGTGATTCGCCCGAATAGAGGACTCGTCACCGTCGCCGTTGGCCCGCCAAGTCGCGTGTGGTTGAATACGTTGAACATCTCCCCTCGCAGTTGGATGCGTACCCGCTCCATCGTGGTGAACTCCTTGAACACCGAGTAGTCCCCATTCCAGCCGTCAGGCACGCGCAGGCGATTGCGCCCCATCGCGCCCACGGTCCCAATCGCGTTCTGCCGGAACGCCAGCGGATTAAACCAGGCGTTGACGTCATCCGCACGGGATCGGTCGCCACCCAATTCGATCGGAGCGCCAGTTAAGTCCGCCCGGTTGCCACCGACTCCGGTCAGCGCATTGTCAACGCCGCTCAGAACCGTGAATGGCGTTCCCCGCTGTGCGGTGAAGATGAAGTTGCTCTGCCACCCGCCGAACGCTGTCCGCGCTACCGGGTGCGCGCCCAACAGTCGAGGATGCTCCACAATGCCCGAGACAACCAGGCGCTGCGGAATATCGAAATCCGATGGACCGCGATTGGTATTGAAGTTGAAGGGGTCCGGACCCGTGCTGTTTCCCTCCGCCGTTGCATACGACGAAATGTCAATCGACTTTGCAATCGTATAGTTGGCCAGTACGCTGTAGCCATGGCTAAAACGCTTCTGGACGGTGAACTGCGCCGAGTGGTACTTTGACCAGCCGCTGCCCGACGCCAACTGCAAACCGGCGATCGGCTGATAAATGCGGCGCTGATTGATATCGGCCGCCGTGGCTCCAGGCCGGTAGATCCCAGGATTGATCTCAGGCGAATTCATAAGGCGGGTGCCTTTCGAGCCCACATAAGCGGCGCGGATCAGCCAATCCCCAGGCAATTGCTGTTCAATGACGAAGTTCCAGCTCTGCATATAGCCAACCTTGAGATCCGGCCCTTGGAGGCCCCATGTCCCATACGGCGTGAACCGGAAGTCTTTGCCCGGGACCACGGGCGTGGGATCAAGAATCGGACCACCGGCATAGGGATCCGATATCCGGACAGGCCCGTTGATCACCGACTGCGCGACGAACGGCTGACCGGCCGCCGTCCGATTGTTGAAGATGCTCATGTAGGTGTCATAAAAAATGCCGTACGCCGAGCGAATCACCGTGCGCGGCCGCAGTTGATACGCCAAGCCGAACCGCGGCGCGAACAAGTTCCATTGCGTCGGAATAATTCCGTTCTCGAACCCACGGTCCCGCTGGACCAGCAGGCCAAGCGGTGCGTTCGGATAGATCTCCGACTGCCGGCCCGGGACGAACGTCGTCCGCTTCATGTACTTCTCGTTGATGTCAAACCGCGGATCCCAGCGAAGCCCGACGTTGACGGTCAGCTTCTGTGTCAGGCGGATATCGTCCTGGAGGAACAGGCCGGTGCTCCAGTTGTAGATTCGGCTGCTCCAGAAGGACTGCTGCCGCCACGCCGAACCCACGCCAAGCAGGAACTCAGCAAATGAGTTTCCGGCATTGGATCGTCCTGGGTCGCTCAGCATCTGGCCGTTGAACGTCGCGGTCCCGCCACTCATCCAGTACGAGGCGATGTCCAACCGATAGCGCTTCACCTCGCCGCCAACCCGCAAATTGTGTTTCCCTGTCGCGTAGCTGAGCGTATTGCCCACTTGATATGTCGCCTGGGGAGAATAGTAGCCCAGCCCCAGGCTGAGGCCGGACCAGTTGGCAATACCCACGTCCATCGTGGCGAAGCCGGGGATGTACCGTGTACGCGCACCCAATTTGGCGAACGATATGTCCAGGTTCGGCGACGGTTGCGAGGTAGGCGTGGTTTGGTGGAATGTGGCGGTGAAGTCGTTGAGCATCCGCGGAGTGAAGGTGTAGCTGTGGTTCGTCGTCATGCTGGTGGATCCGCCGAATTGGCCCGTCACGACATAGAGCAGGTTGTTCGGAATCGAAACCCACTTACGGTCATAGAACAGATAAAAGAGGCGGGCCGAGATCCGCTGCTTGGGCGAGATCACCTGATCCAGGCGGCCGATGTACTGATAGTCGTCCATCGGATTCACCGGCGTGTTCAGCCGCAGTTGATAAGCGGGATCGGAGGAGGAGGGAATGTAGCCAAGCAAAGCGCGCGAGACGGGGTCGATGCGCGACTGCGGGATGATGTTGCCGGGAAGATACTGGCCGGGTGTTAGCGGATCTAGAATGGCCCCGCGGCCGAGCGTCAGCCAGGAGGAGAAGTCGCCGCTCTTCATCGCCTCGCTGGGCGCGACGCGCAGTGCCCCCGGCGTGGCCACGCGTTGTTGGGTGCCCTGATAGGAGAAGAAGAAGAACGTCTTGTCCTTGCCGTTGTAGAGCTGGGGCAATACCACCGGTCCGCCGATCGTGCCGCCGTATTGGTTGCGCTTAAGCGCATCCCGGCCGGAGAAAAAGTTGCGCGCGTTCATTTTGTAATTGCGCAGAAAGTTGAACGCGGTCCCGTGAAACTGGTTTGTTCCCGAGCGGGTCACCGCGTTCACAACGCCGCCCACCTGCCGTCCATACTGGGCGTCGAACGTACTCGTCTGGATACTGACTTCCTGGATAGCATCGGGATTCGGGTATGGCTCCGCAATGTTGGTATAGCCGTCGTTGTTATCCGCGTTATCCAGCAGGAAGTTCGTCGCGTTGCCGCGCGCGCCGTTGATCGAAACCGGTGAGTGATACTGCCCGCCGCCGATGGTATTGATCTGGAGTGTGCCGCCCGCCGCGCCGCGGTCGGAGACGCCGGCGCTCAGCGACATCAGTTGCAAAATGTTCCGGCCGTTCAGCGGCAAATCCTCAATCCGCCGCGCGTCGATCACCTGCACCAAATTAGTCGTCGTAGCCTGCACCATCGCCGCGTCCGACCTGACAGTCACCTGCTCGTTCAAGGCGCGGGGCGGAAGCACAGCGTTTGCCTGCACGTTCGTGTTGACCTGAACCGTAATTCCCGTTTGGATGAACGTCGTAAATCCCGTCTTTTCCACGCGGATACTGTAGGTGCCCACCGGAAGTAGCGGCGCCACATAGCGGCCCGATTCGTCGGCAGCGGCGACACGGGCCACGTTCGTGCCGGAATTGGTGACGGTGACCGATACGCCCGGAATCACGGCGCCGGTGGAGTCATACACGGTGCCGTGGATAGTGCCGTTGGCCTGGGAAAACAACAACGCGGGGAAAAGCAAAATCGAGATAACGGGGAGATACTTCAGCATCGAACCCTCCTATAGGTTACCGGCGAGTATACGTCCAACTGTCCCGTTACAGAAACATGCGCGGCCTGTGTCGTCCAAACCGTTGGACATATTTCAGCCGACGCCTTGTCCCTCCGCCGGGCTCTCGGATAAGATGGCGCAGTGAATTACGTTGCAAGAGGTAACCGATGAACGAACTACGTCCCGCAAACTGGAGCCGGCGCTCCATGGTCCAGGGCTTAGCGGCCTCCGCCCTCGCACAGAACGCGCCCAACCGCCCGGTGCGCAAACGGCTCTCGGAGGTCTATCGTTGCAACACCACCCCGAGCGCTCTCCCAATACCGTCGTCCGCATCAGTAAAAACGGTCAGACAGTCCTCGACTTCGAACGGTTACCCTGAGGGAAACGTGTCGGTCGAAGCTTACCAGCAACCCGCCTTCCTGGACCGCCTCCCCGAGCCCATGCGCGTCAAGTCCGGCCACGGCGGCTCGCATACGTTTCTTACCCACGAATTCATCAGCGCCATCGCCTTCACTCTCCCCGGTATCGTCGCCCATCAATCTGCCCTCCGCGGCGGCGAAGTCCTGAAAATCCGGGACTACGGCACGGCCCCGGCCTAACCTTACATGGCTTCCTCTTCTTTCTCCCGTCAACAGTGGATCATCGCCGTCCTCCTGTTCTTCATGATCCTGTTGAACTACTTGGATCGTGTCGTCCTCTCGCTGCTCAGCCCCGTCATCCGCGCCGAATTCCATCTCACGCAACTCGATTACGCCGTTGCCGTCAACGCTTTTCTCATCGCTTACGGCGTCATGTATCTCGGCTCAGGCCTCGTGCTCGATCGCATTGGCTCCCGCACCGGTCTCGGCCTTTTCGTGGGCCTCTGGTCGGCGGCCTGCGTGCTCCATGCCGCCATCTCCGGTTTCTATAGCCTGGTCTTCTACCGGTTCCTCCTCGGCGTCTTCGAACCCGGCGGCTGGACCGGTGCCGTCAAAACCGTCTCGGAGCGCTTCGCCCCCGCGCAACGCAGTCTCGCCGCCGGCATTTTCACCAGCGGCGCGGGCATCGGCTCGGTCATCGCGCCGCCGCTGGTCATCTGGCTCAGTCTCCACTACGGCTGGCGTAGCGCATTCCTGGTCGCGGGCCTCGCGGGGCTTCTCTGGCTGCCGCTCTGGTCGCGCGCCACGCGCCAGTCGCAACCATCTGCCGGTGCCGCGCCCACCCCTGTTCTTACACTCCTCCCCCGCCTGCTCCGCTCGCCCCGGTCCCTGGCCTATGTGGTTATGCGCTTTTTCGGGGACACCACCGGCTACTTCTTCCTCTTCTGGCTCCCCGAATATCTCGTCACCTCCAAGGGCTTCACGCTTCAGGACGTCGGCTCCCTCGCCTGGATACCTTTCCTCTGGAACGATCTCGGCGCTCTCTCCGGCGGCTACGCTTCGGGTCGTCTCGTCGAATGGCGGCAGCGCCCAATTGAAGCCCGTAAGATCATGATGAGCGTTGCCGCCCTGTTCGTCCTTGCCGGCTCTTTACTTCAAAACGCGCCCGGTTTCGTGGGCGTGCTTATCGCCGTCAGCCTCTGCACCTTCGGCGTCGGTGTTTGGGCCGGCAACATGCACGCCGTCGCCGCCGATGGCTTTCCACAGGCCGAAGTCGCGACGGTACACGGCCTCGCGGGTTCCGCCGGAGCCGTCGGCGGTATTCTCTTCAACACCCTCGTTGGTCATCTAAGCGTGAGCGGCGACTACTTCTTCGCCTTCCTCATCCTCGTCGTACTCCAACCTCTCGGCGTCGGAGCGCTGTGGCTCTGGCTGCCGGACCGTGCTCCGTCAAGCGATCCGGTCCCGCACCACGCGGCGTGAGCCAGTTATGATGTTCTGCCCCGTCTCGCGCATATACTCCGCCAGCGTTTCGATCATCTCCGAACGCACCTGTCCGGTCGTCCCCGTCACGCCCAGCGCCGCTACAAATTCGCCTGTCCGCCGGAATACCGGAACCGCCACGCACCGCACTTCCATCTCTTCTTCCTGATCGTCCACCGCATACCCGCACTGCCGTACCTTCGCCAGTTCCTTTCGCAGCAGGATTGCCGACGTAATCGTGTGCCGCGTATACCGCGCAAACGGCTCGCGTTCCAGAATGTGCCCGGTCCGGGCCTCGGAGGAATGCGCCAGCAACACCTTGCCCACCGCCGTACAGTGCAGGTTCGCCCTCTTTCCCACATACGTATCGAACTTGATCAGCCCCGGGCCGTCTGCTTTCTGCACGTAGACCGCTTGATCGTGCTCCAATATCGCCAAGTGCACCGTCAAGCGCGCCCGCTTCACCAGCTCATTCAAATGCGTCAGCGCGATGTCGGGCAGCAGCACATTTCGCATTAGCCCGCGTCCCAATTCCCACACCTTCACCGACAGCGTATACCTCCGCGAGCCCGGCTCCCGCGATACGTACCCCAGGCGTTCCAGGCTCAGCACAATCAGGTGCATGGTGCTCTTTGGCACCCCCAACTTCCGGCTCAACTCGGAAATGTTCCAGCCCCGCTGCGAGGTGTCCAGAAACTCCAGCACGCCAAGCGCCCGCGCAATGGAGCCTTGATGAGAATCGCTCGTATTTGACAACATGAGCCCTCGCCGACCGCGGTCTTCAGTCTCCTCGCACGGAGGTCACCCCCGCGGCTGCTCGCCGCGCAGGCAACCCCTCCAATGTACCCAACACAGCCGCCGCGTGCTCCAGCGTCGTATCGATATCCTCCTCGGTGTGTGCCGCCGAAATCGACCACTGCTTCGTCGCCAGCGGGAACGGATACACGCCACGCTCAATGAGCGCCGCCCGCATCCGATCATCCGCCTGGAACGCGTGGTGCTCGGCCAGGTCATGCCAATCCTTCGGGCGGTGGTCCATGAAATATAGGGCGAAGGCCGAGCCCTGCCGCGCCACCGTCGCCTCAATGTCCAAATCCTCTGCGATCTTCTCCAGCCCTGCCTGCATTCGTTTGCCCAGTGTTTCGGTATAGCGGTACACTTCGCCGTCGTTCATCATCAGCCGCTCAATCGTGGCAATCGCCGCCAGCGTTGGTACCGGATGCGAATTGTAGGTCCCGGCAAGCAGCACGCGCCGCGCCGGATCCGGATCCACAAACCGGTCCATGTACTCCTTCTTTCCTGCCAACGCCGCCATCGGATACCCGTTCGCAATCGCCTTGCCGAACACTATCACGTCCGCACGCACGCCGTACAGGCTCGAGCAGCCTCCTAGCGCATGCCGGAACCCCGTCTTCACCTCATCGAAGATCAGCAGGAACTTGTACTTATCGGCCAACGCCCGCAACCCTTCCAGGTACCCCGGCTCCGGATGCACGATGCCGATGTTCTGCAGAATCGGCTCGGTAATCAGCGCCGCCACCGGATACTGCTGACACACAAACTCTACCGATGCCAGATCGTTGAAATTCACCGCATGTACCAGCCGCTGATGATCGACCGGCACCCCGGCGCTGATCGAGTGATACGGATACTCACCCCCCGTCCGCCGTGGCCCCAGTTGCGCCAGCGGCGTCATCAGGTTATTGGAAACATCGTTGTGCCAGCCGTTATACCCGCCCTGCATGTTGATGATATGGTCATTCCCCGTCACCGCCCGCGCCAGACGGATGGCCTGATAAGTCGCCTCGCTCCCCGTGTTCAACAACTGCACGCTGTCCACGGCCGGCACGTGCTCGCATATCAGCTCCGCCAGCCGTCCCTCGTGCACCGTCGTCCCGGATCCGTACAGGCTTGCATCTTCACGTAGACCGCGAATTACCGCTTCGGTCACGTATGGATCGTTGTGCCCCAAAAAGTGTGGCGCAAACCCCGCATGGTAGTCGATATAGCGGTTCCCGTCCACATCCCAAAGATAGGCCCCTCGCGCCCGTTCAAAAACGATTTCGGGCTGCGTCGCCCGGTTCACGGAAACCACTCCTCCCGGAATAAACTTCCGGTTCCGTTGGAGAATCTCCGCTGATTTTGGATATCGCTGTTTCAAAATACTTCCTTAGACTTCGTCTTCCACTCCAGCGGCGCCTCGCCCCACCCGTACAGTCCCGGTTGGTTGGTCGCCACTTTGACAAGCACCCAGTTGCGCATCCGCGCGTGTACAACCAGCGTTTCGATCTTCGTCATCTTCATGCGCCGTCCCCAGAGTAACCGCCATTCCCGCCACCGGTCGAGACCGTTGCGCTGAATGTCCAACCACTTGGACAAACCGACTCCCTTCACATGGTCAGCTCAACCGCTCCGCCTAAGATGAAGTATGCACGAACTCTTAGCGGGCACCGGCCGCTCAGACATTACGCCCGCCCCTGGCACGCCCCAGGGCGGATGGGGTGCGCAAACCCACCAGCGCGGCCTCGGTGCCGATCTGCCTCTTTACGCCACCGCCCTCGTCCTGCGCGACGGACGTCAAACGGTCGCCATTGTCGACGTCGATTCCATCGGCTTCGATCCCGAATGGACCACGCGCATCCTCGACGCAGTCTCCACGCTCACCGGCATCCCCCTCGAAAAAATCCGCCTCTCCTGCACCCACACGCATTCCGGCCCCAACACCTTCCGCATCCCCGTCATCACTGAGGGGCGCGACTTGATTCTTCAATACCTGAATGGCCTCCCGCTTCAGATAGCCGGCGCCGTCTGGCAAGCCCAGCAAAACCTCCGCCTCGTCCGCGTAGGCGCCGCCACCGGTACATGTGACATCAATATGAACCGCCGCCAGCAACTGCCCGATGGCCGCGTCGTCGTCGGCCGCAACCCGAATGGCCCGGTCGATCACACCGTCCGCGTCGTCCGCCTCGACGGCCTCGATGAGCATCCCGTCGCGACCATTATCCACTACGCCTGCCATCCCACGACCGTCGGCTGGCACGCCAAAGTCGCCACGCCCGATTACCCGGGCATGGCGAAAAGAGTGGTCGAGGAACAACTTGGCGGCACGTGTCTCTTTCTCCAAGGCGCCACCGGCAACATCGGACCCCGCATGGGCTTCACCGGCGATCTCAATATATACCGCCGTTTCGGCCGCCTCCTCGGCCTGGAAGCCGCCAAACTCGCCCTCGGCATCGACACCCTTCCCCGCGAACCCAAGCTTGTTGGTCTCCAAGAATCCGGCACAACAATTGCTCTCTTCGAAGACGTCCCCGTCGAGCCCCCGCCCGCGGCCCTCGATGTCCGGTCCCGCTTCCTCCAACTGCCCTTAAAGCCCTTCCCTCCCCCGGAAGAGGCCGAGGTCGAAGCCGCCGCTCTCCGTGAAAGACTGGCCCAACTCCGCCAGGAAGGAACCGAAGCCGAAATCCGCGACGCCACCGCCATGGCCACTCAAGCCGGCATGCGTGCCGACCGCGCCCGCCTCTATCACGGTCGCACCCACATCGACTGGCAGTTGCAAGGCATCCGGATCGGCCCCGTCGCGCTCGTCTGTATACCCGGCGAACCATTCATTGAAATCAGCCAGGAGATCTCCGCCGGCTCGCCCTTTCCGTACACGCTCTTCTCTGGTTACTCCAACGGCGGCTTCAGCTATTTGCCGGTCCGTAGCGCCTATCCTGCCGGAGGCTACGAAGTCGAAACATCGCCCTTCGCCCCCGGTGCCGCCGAAATTGTAGTGGAACAGTCCCTCCGCATGCTCAACGAGCTCTGGTCCGAGGGGTAGCATTCCCACCGAGCCGCTCGCGCCAGAAAAGAGGGGGCGAATGCTATGCGTGCTCGGTGGCATAGTCACGAGGGACAAACTATGGGAGAAGGGGCCTGCGGCCGGAGGGGCCCTATGACGGTGTCAAATTTGATTGCCGCCAATGCCCCAAACCATAAATTGCTCTAAATGTTCTATGGTTTAGAACTGCAGCCGAACCGTCAACTGCGCCACCCGCGCGGGGCTACCTGAATTGCGCGTGCTCAGAATGCCGTCGCTGCTCACCGCAGTCGGATTATTCGGATTGCTCAGCACGTTGAAAAAGTCGATGTTTAATCGCAGCGTTACTTTCTCCGTGATATTCGTGAACTTGAACAACGACGCATCCAAAAACCACTGGTTCGGCACCGCCATGTACTGGTTGCGCCACGGTGCCAGGTTGTCGTTGAACGGCAACCGCCGCACCGTATTGTTGTTCAGCGGAACCCAGACGTTATTCGTATCCCAGAACTGGCTGAGTACAGTGTTGGCCGGAGCGTTGGGGGGAAGCGCTCCAGCGGCTATATGATGGGGACCATGGCCCGGCTCCCGTTCACCCTCCTTCTCGCCGTAAGCCTCGCCCCCGGCCAGTCGGCCATTGAACGCGGCCAGGCCCACCTTGCCGCCGGCCGTCCCGCCGACGCCGAACTCGAACTCGCCCGCGCCGTCGAACAGTCCCCCGCCGACGCCGAAGGGTGGCGTCTCCTCGGCCTCGCGCGCATCTCCGCCAACCGCCTTCCCCAGGCCGAATCCGCTCTCTCCCGCGCTTGCACTTTAGAGAAACCACCTGTCGATAGCTGCTACTATCTCGCCCGCAACCGCCACGCTCTCGCCCAATACGAACCCGCCCGCCAAGCCTTTGACCTCGCCCTTTCGGCTACCCCCTCGGCTCGCGTCCATCGCGCCGCCGGCCTCAACTATCTCGCCCTCGGACGCGACGCCGACGCCGAACGTCACCTTCGCCTCGCCGTCGCCCTCGGCCCTTCCGTCCCAGACGACTCCCGCGTCGATCTCGGGGCATTCCTCTTCCGCCAAGGCCGTCTCCCCGACGCCGCCAGCGTCCTCGCACAAGCCGCCCAATCCAACACCGCCTCCCCCCGCGCCTATCTCGAACTCGGCCGCGTCCTCCTCCAACAGGGCAAGCTCAAACCCGCCGCCCAGCACCTCGAAGAGGCCGTCCGTCGCAACCCCGCCGACCCCAACGCCCATCTCCTCCTCGCCCGCGCCTACCAGCGCCTCGGTCGCGACGCCGATGCCGCCCGCGAACTCCGCCTCGGCGAACTCGAATTCCGCCGGAAACAACCCTAACGCTCCTCCACGTCCAACACCCGGTCCACCGCCATATCTTTCAGCATCTGCCTGCCCCCGCCCGGCCACTGAATTTCAATCTCCACCGCCCGCGTATCCGCCCCCATCCCAAAGTGCGCCACCCGGTCGCTCGACGACCCATAGCCCACCGCCGTAGTAACCCGGTTCCACTGCTCCGCTCCGGCCCCCCCCCGCACCCGGATCATCGCTCCAATCCCGTCCCGATTCGCCCGCCGGCCCCGCAAACGAATCCCTAACCAATGCCCCGTCCCGCTTGACACATTTCGCAGCAACGCCGCCGGCTCCCCAATCCGCGTCACCGCCACGTCTACCCGCCCATCCCGGTCAAAGTCGGCAAACGCCGCCCCCCGATGCAGCGCCGCGCCGGCTGTCGCCCTTCCCTCCGCAAATACTCCTCCACCCTGATTCAAAAACACCCGGTTCGTCTGCTTCGATGTCCGATGCGAAAACTCCTCCGTATTCGCATCAATCGAACCGCAAGCCCCAAACA
>CAMDKT010000151.1 GCA_945900935.1 Candidatus Sulfopaludibacter sp. SbA3
ACAAACCTGGTGAACATCACGCGCCAAAGAATTCCCATGATTAGCCAATCCAATGCGACTTTGCAGCACAAAGTAAGTGGCATTGGGCGCCAAGTCTGCTGGTTGATGGGCGGCACGGGGTTGAACCACATCAATTTCAGATGGAATTCGTCCGGCTGATCGCTGGGGAGCAGCAGTTTTGATTTCGGCTGCCCGGCCGCGCCGGCCGCGGCGGCGACGGCGAGCCAATGTCTACGGTTGAACGGGCCCATTTGCCAGGTCCTCCAATGCTTTCTTCGCCAAATGGCTCTCCGGATTCACGCGCAGCAGTCGCCGCATGGTCTCCCGTGCTTTTTCAAAACGTTTCGTCTGGACGTAAATCCGTCCCAAATTCAAATACAACAGTTCATCCTCCGGCGCCGCCGCGATGCCGCGTTCGAGCGCGCTGACGGCTTTCTCCGGCGATCCCTGTTGCAAGTACAGCACACCCAAATTATTCCAGGCCGCGGACAACGCCGGCTTCAAGCGCACGGCCTCCAGCAAATGCCGCTCGCCTTCGTCCGAGTTCCCGGACTTGGCCAGCGCCAACCCTAACCCCTGATGGCCTTCGGCGGACTTCGGATCCACTGCCAAGGCTCCCCGGAAATAGGCCGAAGCCTTCGATGGTTCTCGCAACTTATCCGCCGCCTGTCCAGCGTTCAAGAGCGCGTAGAGCAACCCATCCTTGGCGGCCAGCGCCTGCTCAAAATGCTCCAGAGCGGCGGAGTAATCCTGCCTCGCCATGGCCACGCCGCCCATCTCATTCCAGGCCTCGGCGGAACCCGGGTCCAGGCGGAGGGCCTCCTCAATCAACGCCGAAGCCTTGTCGAGCCGCGCGGCTTCGCGGTGCACTTGCGCCGCCAGCACAAGCGTGCGCACATTTCCCGGCTGCTGCCGCAACACCATCTCCAAGTACGGGAGCGCCTGTTCCGGATAGCCGCACCAAAGGAGCGACGCGCCCAGCTTGAAATAGTCCCGCCGCGCCCTGGTCAAAGAGATCCCCGGATACGGCTCCGCCGCCGCCCGGCCAATCATTCGCAGATCCGCCGTCACGGCGGCCGCGGATGGCGGCGAGGCGTAGACCTTGCAGACGCGGCCCTCGCCATCGAGCAACATAGCCAGAGGCAACTCCAATGGGGCTCGGAACTCAAACAGATACCGCCGGAACAAAGAATACGGCGCGACCAAATCGGTCTTGGTCAACGCGAAGAGGCCAGGCCCGGGCTGTTTTTCCGGCAGCGGCACGGGGTCCCGCAGCCACGTATCGTGCAAACGCGGCGCGTTATCGGAAGGGGACTCCTTGGCCGCTAACGCCGTCCCGGCAAACGGCCTCCGGCGAACCGCCGATCCGCCTTCGGTAATTTCCCAAACTGCCCCGGAGTCAATTTCCAGAATCTGCCGTTCGCCGCTGGGCCAGACGATTTCGGCTTTTGATCTGCCGGATGTTCCGAAATATAGTGTTTTGGTGTGTTGCGACAAGTAGCCTGAGCCGGCGCTGGCCCACTTCGTCTGCCCGCCGATGGTAACGCGCGCCCCGATGGCATCGCGGTTGGACTTCGTACCAATCAACCGCAGCCCGACGCGCTCCCGCCCCTGCCCGCAACGGTTCTGAAACACCCGCAACTGGGGGCCCAGGCGGCTCTTCACCAACACGTCCAAACAGCCGTCGCCATCAAAATCAGTGATGGCGAACGCCCGCGAATCTCCCGCAAAGTTCAATCCGCTTTCGGCCGATGCATCCCGATACTTCGCTCCGTCCCGAACATAGAACACGTTTGGCTCGTCCCCGTTCCAGGCATACCCCTCGCGAATGAACTGATTTAGCGCATTCCAACCGTTCTCATATACAGCGCTCGCGGTTGCGGCGGAGGGAGTCTTGGCGACGACTTGCCGCCAAAAAAAACCCGTTAAATCCGGCTTACGCGGACCGCTCAGCATCCCGCAAGCGAGAAAGAGTTCGGGCTTGCCGTCGTTATCAAAATCGGCTGCGTCGGCCGACCAGCCCCAGCGGCCCATTTCCACGTTCTCCGCCGCCGCCACGGAAGAAAATCGCCCGTCGCCCAAGTTTCGATACAGCGAATTCCCCTTGGTGTGTCCGCGCCAGGCGGCGGCTTCGTCGATGGGAAACGGGAACTTCGGGCTGCGCACCACGCCCTGCCCGGCCGCCGTCCACATATTGGCGACATACAGATCCGGACGCCCGTCGCCGGAAGAGTCAAACCAGCAGGCGCTCATCCCCGGACCGATATCCTCAACGCCCGCCGACGCGGCGACATCCCGGAACTTACCACCGGAATTCTTATACAAGTTATTGCGGCCAAAGTCATTGGCGACATACAACGACGGCCACCCGGAGCCGTCATAGTCGCACCAGGCGGGCGCAAAGCTGAAACGGTTGTTGTTCTGATCCAGGCCCACGGCGTTGGTAACGTCTTCGAAGAAGCCGGCGCCGTCGGCTGTTAAGCGGTTCCGGAACAGGAAATTCGGCGGCCCGTTTTGGGCGTCATAATACGGGGCGGGATACCGGAACTGCGCCTCGCTCTGAAAGAACGAGTAACAGCACATGTAGATGTCCAGCTTGCCATCGCGGTCATAATCGGTTGCCGCCATTCCGGTGAATCCGCCTTGCGGGGCATTCGCAAACCGGAAGGCATCGGGAGCTAAAGTGAACTTTCCCTTTCCGTCATTTAAGAACAATACAGGCCCGCTCCCGCGCAGCACGACCAAGTCCTGGCGGCCCAGGTTTCGGAGGTCCAGAAACAAGGCCGATGAAGTATCATCCAATAAGTCCACGCCCGCCGCCGCCGTAATATCCAGAAACCGGCCGCCGGTCCACCGGAACAACTTATTCGGCAGCCCGGCCGGCTGACAGACATACACCTCATCTCGCTCATCGCCGTCGATATCTCCAACCGCGATTCCGTTATTGCCGTAAATATCGATGCCCGTCGCGGCATCGAGGCGCGCTATCCAATACGGAATGCCGCGAGAAAGTTGTTCTGACTCCAATACCGTCCCGGTCACGTCGGCGAAGCGGCCGTCTTTCCGCGCGGGCGGCGGCGGAATGGGGGGATCCAAGGGAAACTCATCGTGGCCGCTTTCGATCAGCGAAACGAAGGGGAAATGCGCGGGCTCATTTTTGTAATGAACCGCTGGTGTCTCGGCGTCCGCGTGGAGGGAAAGCAGGGGCAACGCGAGTAAATCCCGGCGTGTCATTGCATGCCGCTCTTTGGCTGCGTTAGTAGCTTCTCGTGCAACGTGCGTTCCCGCGCGGCCTTTGCCGCCAAGCCGAGGCGGTCATAAACGCGCGCCAGCCGGTAATGGGGCTCGGGCATTTTCGGGTTTAGCGCCACGGCCTTTTCGTAGGCCGCGGCGGCACCGGGAAAGTCCCGCTCCCGCTCCAATAACTGACCGAGTTCAAACGGAAACTCCCACACGGTCGCATCCCGCCGGATCGCTTCCAGTAGTAACGGTTTGGCCTCGGGATCGGTCAATCCCGCTCGCGCCAGGACAAACGGCGCAAAGCCATTTTTCGGCTCCATCCGCAGCCAGGCTTCGGCCCGCGCGCGGATCTCCGGCAGCCGTTCCGGCAACTGGTCAATCATACGCGCTAAGAAGATATAGGGCTGGGGGACATCGGGAGCCAGATCAATGACGCGCAGGAACCTGTCCCCGGCGGGGCCGAAGCGCCGCTGCGTGTAGAGCGCCACGCCGTAGGCCAGTTCGATTTGGGGGCTTTGATCGAATTTGCGGCGGGCGACTTCCAGGAAGGAGGCAGCGTCGTTGAAGCGCCCCATCCGTAACAGGGCCTGTCCAAACGCCGCGTGCGACGGCTCGTCATAGGGCAGCAAAACCAGTAGCGCCCGATACTGTTCGGCGGCCAGATCGGGTTTGCCGGAGGTTTCGAAGGCGCGGGCGAGGAGCAGTCGCAGATCGGCCCGGTCGCCATTGGCCAATGCCGCCGAACCAAATCGGATGGCCGAAGGCCAGTCTCCGACTTCGGCGAACAGCATGGCGGCGCGGAGCGCGGCGGCCGGATCCGCTTCTTTCGATTCGGCGAACCGCCCCTCCCAAACCGCCGCCAGTTTGCGCTGGCCAGACTGAGCAAAGTACAAAGCGAGAGTATGCTGCACGAAGGGAACGGCGCTGCCGATCCGCGCCGCCGATTGCGCCGCCAAGGCCGCCTTTTGGGGCAGCTTCGACTGCCAATACACCCGCGCCAACAACGCCGCCGCCCGCGCATCGGCAGGGATCGATTCTAAGAGAACCCGCGCCTCCGCCAGCCGCCCGGCTTCGAGCGCGGCTTGGGCGTTTCCAATCGAATCCGAAGGGAAAAAGTACATAGAAAAAGAAAGCGGCCGTTGGCCCCAGCATACTGCAAAGCTGGTCCCAACGGCCGCGGTTAGCAACGGATTAGCCTCTAGAACATGAGCCGCAGCGCGAACTGCGTGCGCCGCTGCGTCCCGTCCTGGGTGCCGAAGATGCGCCCGAAGTTCGGGTTGCCCTGCTGGTTGTTGGGCGACCCGTACTGCGGCGTGTTGGACAGGTTAAAGGCTTCCGCACGGAACTGAAGCTTGAGTCGTTCCGTGATGTCGACGCCTTTGAACAGTGACAGGTCCAACGACTGCTGGCCAGGGATGCGGTTCGTCTGCAATCCCAGCGAACCGGGAGTACCCGGCGTCGGTCTGGTGACATTGCTGATGTCGAACCACTGATCCGCCGAACGTCCGCCCGACGGCGCCGCGCTCGAGTCCTTGCCCCCAATCGCGTCCGGTTGGCAGTTGCCGAAACTGCCGACGCAGTTGTTTGTCGACAGCGTGAACGGCGCGCCCGTGCGGAGCGTCAGGATGCCGTTCACCTGCCAGCCGCCCAGAATCGCGTCCGCCGCCTTGCCCTGCAGGTTCAGCGCCTTGCCCTTGCCCATCGGCAAGTCATAGAGGAAGCTGCCCGTAAAGTTGTGGCGGATGTCCCAGGCCGCGTCGGAGTAAGCCGCCGAGAAGTTCCGCGGATCCTTCGGTCCGAAACCAGCGGAACCGCTCAGCGTCGTGCCGGACGTCGCCAGCGCATGGCCCCACGTGTAGGCCGCCAGGTACTGCAGTCCGCGAGAGTACCGCTTTTCCCACTTCGCCGTCAGGCCCGCGTAATTGCCAAAGCCAAACGTTCCCGTGTAATTCACGCCGCCCAGGTTCGGAATCGGCCGGCGCACATTCGCTTCGATGTTCGGACGCGGATCGTTAAATGGCGCGTTCGGATCGGAGAAGTGCAACTGGTGTGCCTGGTGGTTCCCCACATAGGCCAACTCAAACGCATTTCCGCCGCGGAATTCGCGCTGGGCGGACAAGTTCCACTTGTGTACCAGCGGATTCCGGAAGTTCTGCGCAACGCTCCGGAAGTTGACCGGCGCATTCAACGAGAAGATGTTCACCGGGAAGCCGGCGGACACACCCGCATTGGCGTTGAAAAACGGATTCGCTTCAAACGCCGTAACGTTTGGCGGTCGCAGCAGTGTCGTCGTCTGGTTGAATGGCACGGACTCCCCGCGGTTCGGGTTGCCGCCCTGGTTCTCTTCGCCGCCATAGTAAATTCCATATCCGGCGCGGATTACCGTGTTCGACATTACCTGATACGCAAACCCAATGCGCGGCGCAATACTTGTCTTGTCCCACGGGATCAGGTACTGGCCCACTTCTCCGCGCGATACTTTGACATTGGCAAAGTCGCGGGCGAAGTTCGGAGGCAGCGGCGCGTCCTGGTCCTTGCCCTTCGGGATGAACAGTGTCAACTTGTCGAAATCGAAGTTCGCCTGGCGGCCAAATTTCTCGCCGATCGGCGAGAACAACTCGTAGCGGACGCCGAAGTTGATCGTCAACTTGCTGTTGAGTTTCCAGTCGTCCTGCGCGTAGAACCCCCAAGCTTCTTTTTGCGACGAAATGAAATTGGTCGTCGACATCTGCCCCTGCGTCACACGCCCAATTAAGAACGATGCGTAGCCGTCACCGGTTAGGTTGCTCAATGCGTCGGTTCCATTCGGGAACGCCGTCTCGTTGCGGCTGAAATTCCAGTTGCCGTGCGGACTCGGGAATTGGAAGAAGGGGAACTTGATCGGCCGGAACTCGGCGCCGAACTTAATGGAATGCTTGTTCTTCTGGATGGCAATGTTCTGGATGAAATCCCAAACGTTGTTGTATTCCTTCGATGGCAGCCAGTCCGACGCGCCAAAACCGCTGTAGCGGTCAATGCTGGTCGAAGGCAGTCCGCCGTTCAGCGGGCCCGTCGGGTTGTAACCGCCGATGCCAAACGCCTTGAACTGATCCACGTCCGGGTTAGCCTGCGTGCGCGATGTCACCAGCCGCGAAAACGCTGCGCGGGTTTCCGAAACAACGCTCGGGCTCCAAATGCGCGTATACGACAACATCGCGTTCCGCGCCAGCGTCTGCTCCAGGTTCGAAGCAAAGTAAGTCGCGTCCAGCGCGCCGGGCAGCGGTTGCCCGTTGATCTGATTGCGTTCGGACCAGCTTACGCTGCCGAAGATGTTGTCTTTATCGTTGAGCCGATGGTCCATGCGAATATCGAACTGCTTCACGCCCTGCGTCCCGGAGGTCGTCGTGAAGAAGTTGTTCAACGCAATGCCAGGGGGGCCACGTTCACGTTCGGTGCCGGGAACAGGTCGGCAATCTTCTTCGCCGCCGGGTCCAGCCGCGAAGCTGGAATCCGGTTGCCCGCGAACGGCTGCCGAACGAAGCCAGTCGCACCGTTCGGGTAAGTGCCCCTCGTCTGCGTCGCCGGGTCGTAAATCATACCTTCCCGGGCCGCCACACCCAGCGAGTTCGTAATTGCCCGGTTCGTACCCAGCAAATGCGAAAAATCGCCGTTCTTCATCTCCGCCGTCGGAATGCTGAAGAATGCGGAAGTCCCCAATCCGGGAACCGCGCCGCCCGTCGAACGGATTTCCGTCCCCTGATAATCGGCAAACCAGAAAGTCCGGTTCTTGACTACGGGACCGCCGACCGCCGCGCCAAACTGGTTCTGCTTGAATGGTCCGCGCGCCACTCTATTCCGGTTGTTTTCCCAGCGGTTGGCGTTCATCTTGCCGTTCTGCAAGTACTCGAACAGCGAACCGTGAATCTGGTTGGTGCCGCTTTTGATGGTGACGTTGACAACGCCGCCCGCGCCGCGGCCATATTCGGCGTTGTAGCCGTTGGTCATCACGCGCATTTCGCCGATCGCTTCCACCGAGGGTCCAATTACGAACGACGTCTGGTTCAAGAAGTCGATGACGTTGACGTTGTTGTCGACGCCGTTCAGCAGGAAATTGTTCTGGCCATTCGAACGCACGCCATTGGCAGAAAAGCCGCCGCCGGTCGCATCGCGCGCGCCCGGTTCATTCGGAAGCACGCCCGGTGAGAGCCGTGCCAAAAACGCAAAGTTTCGGATTCCACCGAGCGGCAATTCGCTCACTTGTTTGGCGTCAACGCTGGCGCCAATGATGGTGGATTCCGTCTGCAAAACCGCCGCTTCCCCGGTGACTTCAATGTTGGTCGAAACTTCGCCGACCTGCATTACGAAGTTGACGCCGGTGCGGTCGCCGGCGGTCAGAATGATGTTGCGACGAGTGGATTTCTTGAACCCGGCTGCTTCCACGGCCACGGTGTAGACGCCTGGCTTCAAAGCCGGACGGGCGTATTCGCCGCCGCCGGTGGTAACCAGGTCATACTTCAAACCCGTTGCTTCTTCGGAGATGTTGATTTTTGCGTTCGGAATCCCTGCGCCGGTGGGATCAGTGACTGATCCAACGAGCGTTGCCAAATCCCGCTGCGCGAAAGCGCATACGGAGAAAAATGCGGCCAGGATTGATACTCGCAACAAAGCGGTAGAATTCATGTGTTAGCCCTCTGCTCCTAAAATTGGTTTATAGTACAAACCAGTGTGGGAATAACACGGTCCATGGCCACCTTCAAGGAAGCGAACATTAAAGAAAAGCCCATAATTGCAATATGGTTTTTGGTAGGGGCGATTCTTCCAATTTCCATAGCGGCAAATCCGCCGGAAGTGCTTTCCTTTGTTGATATTGCGGCGAAATCAGGCTTAGTGGCGAGGAACGGTTTCGGCGGGCGGGAGCGCAAAGATTTTATCGTTGAAACCACCGGGAACGGCGTCGCTATATTCGACGCCGATGGCGACGGGGACCAGGACGTGCTGCTGCTGAATGGCACGACGCTGGGCGGGCCGGTGGCGGGGGCGGCGCGTCTGCCGGAGCTCTATCGCAACGATGGGGCGGGCCATTTGGAATCCGTTGGGAAAGCAAGCGGTTTCATAACCGAAGGCTGGGCACAGGGTGTGTGCGCGGGCGATTACGACAATGATGGCAAGACCGACGTTTTCATTTCTTACTACGGGCACAACCGCCTTTATCAAAATGCCGGCGGGTTGAGATTCTCCGAAGTGACGGCCAAAGCGGGTCTTCCCGTTACCGGTACGCGGTTTGGCTCCGGTTGTACGTTTCTGGACTACGACCGTGATGGCCGGTTGGACCTATTTGTTTCGAACTACGTCAGTCTCGATCTGGCCAAAACTCCCCGGCCCGGCAAGGGCGAGTACTGTGTGTGGAAGGAAATCCCCGTGATGTGCGGTCCGCGCGGCCTGCCACTGGGGCAAAACGTTCTTTATCATCAAGAAGCCAATGGGACGTTCCGGGACGTCTCGCTAGCGGCGGGCATCACCAAACCGGGGGGCCGTTATGCGCTGCAACCGGTAAGCGCGGACTTTGACAACGACGGCTGGCCGGACATTTATGTTGCCTGTGATATGACGCCGAGTCTGCTGTTCCGGAATCGCGGCGACGGTACGTTTCAGGAACGCGGCGTTGAGGCGGGTGTTGCGTATAACGCGGACGGGCGGCTGCAGGCCGGCATGGGCGTGGCCGTGGCCGACTTCAATAACGACGGCTTTCTCGACATTGCCAAGACGAATTTCTCCGGTGACCTGACATCCCTGTTTTTGAATGAAGACGGGAAGTTCTTTACGGACGTATCGGGCCCGGCGCGGCTCGGGGTCCGCCAACTTCTGGGTTGGGGAATCGCCTTCTTCGATGCGGACGAAGACGGTTGGAAAGATCTGCTGTTGGTCAACGGCCATGTTTACCCGGAAGTGGAAACGGCGCAGGTGGGCGACAAATACCGGCAGGAAACGCTTTTCTTCCGCAATCTGGGCAATGGGAAGTTCGAAGACCTGACCGCGAAAGCCGGTCCGGCGCTGCAAGTTCCCCGCCCTTCCAGAGGCCTGGCGTTGGGAGACCTGGACGGCGATGGCCGGCCCGAGGCGGTGATCCTGAACATGAACGACGCGCCGGCGCTATTGAAGAACACGGCGCCGGCGGGCGGGCGCTTCCTGAACCTGGATTTGAAGGGTACGAAAGCGAACCGAAGCGCGATCGGCGCGAGAGTGACCGTCGCGGCAGGCGGCCGGAAATGGATCGACGAAGTCCAAAGCGGCGCGAGTTTCTATTCCCAAAGCAGTTTTACGCTTCACTTCGGCCTGGGCCAAGCGGAGAGAGCCGACACGGTGACGGTTCGCTGGCCGGGCGGCGGTGTCGAAACGTGGAAAGAAATCCCGGCCAATTCCAGATGTACGCTCACCGAAGGGAACGCAGTTCCTGCGTGCAAGCCCTATTCTGCCATCCTCGCCGGCGGGCCGCAATTCCAGGACTCGTCGGCCTTCCAGACAAGCGGTTCGGCCGGCCGGGTGGATGGGAACACGCATGTTTCGGCCGAACGCGCGGAGACGAACGCCCGTCTGGCTGAGTTGGTCCGCGGCTATCCGGCGGCGGGCGCGGCGGTCGAAAAGTATCTTTCGGGTGACTTGGCGGCGAGCGCTGAGGCGCTACTTGCTCTGCCGGCTGATTTGCGCGTCCTTCCATTTCTTGGGGAAACGGTCGCCGTTTGGCCTGGTCTGCTGGCGCGGATGCGGGAGATTGCGAGTTCGAATCCGGGCAGCTCCGAGGCGGCTTTTTACCTTGGGCGGGCGCTCGGGCTGCCCGAATCGATTCCACTGCTGCGCCGCGCGGCCATGCTTGATCCGAAAGAGACGCGGGCGCTAGTGGAACTCGGGCGACAATACGCCAACGCCGACATGCGTGGGGAAGCTGTCGCCGCGTATGAAGAGGCGTTGCGGCGCGACCCGGAGATCAAGACCGCCCATTTCCGCCTGGCGGGGCTGTACCGGGCCCTTGGAAACGCCGAAAAAAGCCGTGAACATTTGCGGCTGTATCAGAAGCGGTGAGTGAGGATTGGTGAAGCCGGGGAGAGTCCGGCGGGAAGGGCGTTTGCTGCGTGCGGAGGGGCGGTTCGGCGGAGATGCCGCAGTTTAGGGGACGGCGGATATAGCTGGGCTCGGGGCTCTAGAGCAAGTCTCGACAATTCGCGCGGTATCACCGAACCCACCGGCCGGGATGCCGGCGCCAGTGTGTTATTGCGAGGTGCTCGCATAGGGCTCGAGATAGAGAACCTGCTCGTAGTCCACTATGGCCAGGCGAACGCGATCCAGCCATCCGCGACGGCCGAGGACATTTTTTCGAATCGCGGCGTCGGCGAAGAAATAGACGGTTGCGTCCATTTCGAGTCCGAGGGTCGACAGCGTTAACTCGTGGCCGAAGGCGACAAAGCGGCCG